>NZ_CP084933.1 GCF_023822065.1 Sphingomonas morindae | reverse complement strand
GAGACCGTCCGAAAACGCGATCCTGATTCCCGAGTGCATCCGGGCGGTGTAATCTGCATGCATGGCGTACATTGAGGGACATGCTCGTGATCAGGCGCTGCTGCTGCCAGCGTCGGTCGAGGACTATGTGGCAGCAGACAACCCGGTGCGGTTCATCGACGCCTTCGTCGATGATCTTGATCTGGGCAGTGCCGGCTTCGTGCGGTCGCGACCCAAGGCGACGGGACGGCCCGGTTACGATCCGGCCGACATGCTCAAGCTCTACCTGTACGGCTATCTCAACCGGGTGCGGTCGAGCCGGCGTCTGGCGGCAGAGGCGGCGCGCAATCTCGAGCTGATTTGGCTGCTGCGCGGGGTGCGTCCGGACTTCCGGACCATCGCCGACTTCCGGCGCGACAACCGGGCCGCGTTCAAGGCGGTGTTCCGCGCGTTCGTGATGCTGTGCCGCAAGCTGGACCTGTTCGGGCGCGAGTTGCTGGCGGTGGACGGCACGCGGCTGAAAGCGGTGAACAGCCGGTCGCGCAATTTCAGCCGTGAGCGCCTGGCGACGTATCTCGCCGCGGTGGATGCGCGACTGGACCGCTATCTGGCGGAGCTGGACCAGATCGACCGCGGTGAGGATGCTGCCGGCACCGGTCGCGGCGATACCCTGGCGACGAAGATCGCCAAGCTGCGCGAACAGCGTCAGGCCAGTGCGGCGCTGCTGGGTCAGTTGGAGGACAGCGGCGAAGGACAGATATCGCTCACCGATCCCGACGCCCGCCTGATGGTCGCGCATTCGAAGGTCACGGTCGGCTACAATGCCCAGGTGGCGGTCGACGCCAAACACAGCCTGATCGTCGAGCAGCACGTCACCAACGCCTGCAATGACATGAGCCTGCTGGCGCCCACCGCCGGTGCCGCCATGGATGCACTCGGGGTAGAGCGGATCGATGCGGTCGCCGACATGGGATATCACTCGGGCGACGACATCGTCGCATGCGAGGCGGCCGGCATCACGCCTTATATTCCCCGCCCGCATCGTGGCACCGCCGTCGGCAACGGCCTCTTTCCCAAGGAGCGGTTCCGCTACGATCCCCAGGCCGACGTCTATCATTGTCCCGGCGGCCAGGTGCTCGACATCCGCTACGCGTCCGTGACGCGCGGGCATCTGTCGGTCCAGTATTCCAGCCCCGCCGCCTGCGCGGGCTGCCAGATCAAGGCGCGCTGCACCAAGGGACGCTGGCGACGCATCAATCGCGGCGAGCACGAGGCCGTCATCGAGCGCATGGCTGCACGCCTCGCGGAACGCCCCGACATCCTCGTCATCCGTAAATCCACGGTCGAACACCCGTTCGGCTCGATCAAGCAATGGATGAACCAGGGCGCGTTCCTGATGCGTGGGCTGGACAAGGTCCGCGCCGAGTTCAGCCTGACGGCACTGGCCTACAATCTCAGGCGGGCCATCACCCTCATAGGCGTGCCCGGGCTGATCCGGGCAGTGCAGGCTTGATCCAAGCGGCCATATTCTCCGTCACAACCGTGGGAATGACCGTCCCAGAGCCGATTTGGCCGTCACCAGGGCAGAAGACGGCAAATATCCGAATATTCTCCTGCGTACCTGCACGCCCAACCATCCCGCCTCGCGTTTTCGGACGGTCTCAGTTCCTAATCGGGAAGCCTAGCCGGCAATGAGTTCGCGAATACGCGATGCCAGCGCCTCCATCGCGAACGGCACCGCGTTCTCCGCATAGCCGGTGATGAACAGGATTTTGAGGTCGGGCCGGCTTGACCGGATGGCGTCGGCGAGCTGGCGACCGTTCATGCCGGGAAGCCCTACGTCGGTGACGAGCAAGTTGATATGGCGATCGGCGGTGAGCAGCTTCAGCGCCGATGGCCCGTCTGCCGCCTCGATCGCGACGTAGCCGAGGTCGACCAGCGTCTCCGTGACCAGCATCCGGATCGACTCCTCGTCGTCCACCACCAGCACGGTCTCCCCGCCTTGCGCACGGGGCGCTGCGGACAGCGATGCCGCAACGTCTTCCGGCTCCGGCACCTTGGCGTTGCGCGGCAAGTAGATCGTGCCCGTCGTGCCCGCGTCAGGAACCGAGTGGATACGGACCTGTCCGCCCGACTGGCGAGCAAACCCATAGATCATCGACAGGCCTAGCCGGTCTTATTCACCAAGAGCGCGGCCCAGGGTTGGCGATCGTAGCGTAACTATCTGATTTGGTTTAGAGAAGGGTTGCTTAGACAATCCTCGAGACCGGACAGAAAGTGCCACGACCGCCATGGCTGATGATAGCGGGTTCGCGTTCACCTTCCCAGCCATTCGTGGCCGAAAAATCACCGCCGCGTTCGATGGCGGTCGCCTGACGTCGGATGGCGGGGTGCTGCTTCTCGCACAAGCCGAGCGGCGGTTGGGGATCGCGGATCGGCTGGCCGCCTGCATCGCTGATCCACGCGATCAGGGCCGTGTGATCCATCGCGTCGCTGACATCCTGCGTGCCCGAATGTTGGCGATCTCGTGTGAGCGACGCGGCAGTCGCCGCCCATCGAACCCAGCCCGTCAACTCCGATAAGCCTCGACAACCTGCGCCGAAAACGGTGCCTCGAACCGGCGCGCCTCGGCTTCATCGCCATACCTCGATGACCCGCCAAACCCGCTGCCTACCCCCGCTGATGAATAGGGCGGGCTAGGTCCGTGCCGCTGCCGATCGGCTTTGTCGTGAAGAAGAGCTCGAACGCCTTGGCGATCACCGCCGGCGACATGCCCGTGCCGGTGTCGCTGAACAGCCACCCGTATCCATCGCGTAACAGCTCGGAGTACCACTCCCGCGATTACCCCATGTTTTCGAGAAGGCCTACCAAATCCAATTAGTTCGCCGCTTTCTCCGGCGCGTAACAATCCGCGGGCATTAGCATCGCGATGTCCGTTACCTACCTTGCTCGCAGCCGATGGCTCGCCATCCATGTGCTGCCGCATGAACCCACGTTTCGAGCGTGGTTGCGGGGTACGGCGCGGGTGTCGGATGCGGATGCGGACGACATCGTGCAGGAAACCTACGCGGTACTCGTCAAAGTCGAGAATATTTCGGCCATTCGCGATCCGAGAGCCTATGCCCTACAGACCGTCCGGTCGATATTCCTGCAAGGGCTGCGACGGAGCAAGGTCGTCACCATCGAGGCGTTCGCGAGCCTCGCAGACTGCACCATCGCGGATGAGGCGCCCTCGCCGGAGCAACATGCCAACGGCCAGCGCGAGTTAAGGCGCGTCGAGGCTGCTATCGCAACCATGCCGCCGCAGGTCCGCAAGGTGTTCTGGTTGAGACGGGTCGAGGGCCTGTCGCAGCGCGAAACGGCGCACCGGCTTGCCCTGGCAGAGCATACCGTCGAAAAGTACACCGCCAAGGGGATGAAAATGCTTTTGCGGCAGTTTGGACAGGACGGAAACGGCGATGCTCGATCATCTGCCTATGAGCCGTTGAAGGCTGTAGGAATCGAAGCGTCGAATGCCAGAGCGAGTAACCGCCGCTGAGATCGAGGATGCCGCCGTGGAATGGCTGGCGCGCTCGGAGCGCGGACTGACCCCCGAAGAAGCCCAGACGCTCGATGAATGGCTATCCCTCGACCCCCGCAATCTCGGGGCGTTCGTGCAGGCGCAAGCCGCGTGGATACACGCGGAACGGGCGATGGCGCTGGGCGACATGCCGGGGGATGCGGCTGAGCCGGCCCTTTCGCCGATCCCTATCGATGCACCGGACGATCACGCGAGCGGCCTCGTCGGGCGGCGCATCGGTCGTCGTGCTGCCATCGTTGGCGGCCTGACGATCGCCGCATCGGCCGTCGGCGTTGGCTATATCGGCCGAGATCGATCGCGCGACATCAGGACGGCGGTCGGCGAGATACGGCGTGTTCCACTGGCCGGGGGCGCAGTAGCGACACTAGACACCGACACTCTTCTAACGGTTGGTGGCACGGACGACCGGCAGTTACATCTCGCGCGAGGACGGATGTTCCTAGACGTGCCGCAGGGACGTCCGGCGCCGACGTTCGTGAAGGCCGGCGACCTCAGCATGACCATGCTGCGTGGGGGCATGGGCTTGAAGGCCCTCGAAGGCACGCCGCTCCTCGCCTTCGTCACCCTAGGCGACCTTCTTGTCACCCAAGGTTGGGGCATCCTGGAAAGCCGGCGCTCGTTGATCCTCGACCAAAATCGCAGCCTCGAGCTTCCGTCTGGAGCGGACCTTTCCGCTCGCTATGTCCACCCTGTGTCGCCCTCGCAGCTCGATGATCTGCGCGCCTGGCAGAGCGGCATGATCGCCTTCGGCGGAGAGACCCTGGCGATGGCGGTCAGGGCATTCGACCGATACGGGCCGACCCGGATCATGGTCACAGACCCGAGTCTCGCAGCCCAACAGATAACCGGCTTGTTCAAGGCCGACGATCCGAAGGGCTTCGCCACGGCGATCGCCGCGAGCTTCGGTGCGGCGACCGCCGTCGAGGGCAATGTCGTACACATCGTTAAAAAAAAAGTTCCGCCTTACCATCCGGATTATAGGGCCGCTGAACATCCTTTGCGTGATGCCGGCTACCGGCGCTCATCCAGGGGGTTCGGATGGTTTCATTGAAGGGAATGTTGGCGGCCGGCACCATGAGCGTGTGCTGTCTAGCGGAGCCCGCGCTTGCTCAAAGCATGTGGTTTCACGTCGGTGAGCAGGCTGCCGTCAGCGGCATCCCCGAGTTCGCACGTCAGGCAAAGGTGCAGATCGTCTCTCCCGCTGGCCTCAACGGGGTCAGAACGCAGGCGGTGAACGGCAGCTATTCCGTTGATGATGGGCTCCGAATGCTGCTGCGCGGGACCGGCCTGCGCGTCACGATGCGCAGCGGGAACGTCATCAGCCTCGGCGCGGAGCCCGTCGCAACACCCGTCGCCGTGCGCCAGGTCCGCCCCTCCCCCGCTCCTGTGGCGCCCCCCGCCCAGACGACGGCGGAGGCAGCGCCGCCAGAGGAGATGAACGAGATCATCGTCTCGGGAACGCGGCGCCGGATCAGCCCGTCGCCGCAGGAGGAGAAGAAGAATTCAATCTCCTTCGTCTCCACCGTGGGAACGGAGGAACTGGCGAAGCGCACCGACGTGAACGTCGTCTCGGCGTTGGAGCGGTTGCCCGGCGTCGTCCTGCAACGCGGCAGCTTCACCGGCCAGTCCGCCTATCCCGCGATCCGTGGCTTCAACGGCTGGTACAATAGCGTCACCCTCGATGGCGGCACCTTCTACACCTCCACTCGCAACCAGCGCGGCACGACCCTCGACTTCCTGCCTGTCGCGGTCATCAACGAGCTGGTGGTCTCCAAGACCGTCACCCCCGACATGGACCCGAATTCGATCGGCGGCCACATCGATATCCGCACGCTCCGCTCGTTCGACAATGACGGTCGCCCCGAAACGATGTTGAACGGCGAGGGTACGTTCTACTCCTATCATGGGCTGCACAACGGCAATCCCTCCTACCTCCTCAACGGGGTCATCAAGCGGACATTCGGACCGGACAACAATTTCGGTTTCGTGCTGGCGGCATCGACGCACAAGGATCGTTCCGACGAGAAATATAACACCACGACCACCTTCCTACAGACCAACGGCGTCGACGTTGCGTCCGGAGCGCTGCAAACCGGCGACTACCAAATACATTCTCACGGGTTCAGCTTGCTTGGCAAGCTCGAAGCCCGAGGTGACAATTTCTATGGGTATATCTCGGGTAACTATTTCAAGGATGATGCAGAGCGGGATCAGGTCCGCTCGATCGTATCCATCGCTCCTGCCCTGGTGACCAATGCAGGCGAGGGCACGGGTAATTTCACCGGCGCGACGCCGCGGGCGTTGTCCAACCCATATTTCCTTGATCGCCGCATCTGGGGCGTTCGCGGCGGCCTCGAATATCAGACCAACGAAAACTCCAAGATCGTCGCCAACGCCTCCTACCTCAACACCAGCTTCTACGAGCAGCTTTGGACAAGCGGCAACATCATTGGCCCAGCGGCGTCGGGATCATATAACGTCAACAGCTCGCAGGCGGGTGTCTCCCTGACAGGCCCCGCCTCGCTCAACGATCCTATCCAATGGATCCAGGCTGGCGGTACGACGGCGACCCAGACGAAGTGGCCGTTGCCGACCACGATCGTTACCGGCCGCCTAGAATATCGGTCGAACAATTTCGACTTCTCGCACGGCTTCGGCTACGACTTCGGCGTCGACTTTCGGCAGATGTGGCGGCAGCTAAAGTCGTTCAACGTCAATTATACCCTCCCCACCGGCCAGACGATCACCCTCAACCAGGTGCTCGATCCCGATGCGGCGTTCAATGGCAGCGACCCGAGCAGCGCCGTTTTCGTCAACCAAGACGCTTACTGGAACCTTGTTAGCAAGCTCGGCTCGCAGACGATCGTCGATGCGCCCACCTCCAACTACAAGCTCAACGAGAACGTCACCGCGCCGTTCGCAGCCGTCTATTATACGACGGACAGGTTCCGTATCCTGGCCGGTGTACGCTACAATATAACCCACTTCACTGATCGGGTCAGCACGATCACGAATGGGGTCGTCGCGCCGTTCTTCAACAAAAAGACATATCCCTATTTGCTGCCGAATGTGCAAGGATACTATAATCTGACCGACAGCCTGCGCTTAAGGGCAGCCTATACTGAAACGACGGCGCTTCAGAATTATAATGATTTCGCGCAAGGCATCACCACAAACTATGACGGCAAGGGTAACCTCGTAACTCAAGGCTCCAACCCAAATATCAAGCCTCGGCGGTCTTACAACGAGGACGCCAGCATCGAGTACTATGGACGGCGGGGATATGTCAGCCTCGGGTATTTTCATAAGACTGTTGTAGACGAATCGCAGGGCGTAACGACTTTTGTCTACAATACCGCTGGCCAGATTACCGCTCAGATCGGCACGCCGCTCAACGGCGGTGGTGAACATAGTCAAGGGTTGGAGGTTGAAGGTCAGTGGCGCGATTTCTCTCGCTTAAGCCCTTTCCTCAAAGGGGTCGATCTGGCGATCAATGGAGCCTGGTTCGACAGCGACACCGAATTTCTGACCGGGAACAATTTCGCGCGAAGGGTGAATGCCCTTCGGCAGCAGCCGAAATGGGTTGCGAATCTTATCATAAACTATGTCACAGGGCCGTTCAACGCTTCGGCAGTTGTGACATCACGGGGTCGGGCTTTTTCCGGCTTCAACGCCAATCCGGCGCTGGATGTCTACATCGATCCATTCACGACGCTTGGCCTAAGAGCGGGATACAGCCTGAATCGAACGACAAATCTGTACATCGAAGGTCGAAACATAACAAACTACACCTATAAGGAGGTGTACGGCCTAAACAAGAACTTGGTCTCGACGTCGATAAAAACTGGCCCGATCTTCGTGATCGGCGCGACAATTAGGCTGTAAGCAAGTGGCTTTCCCGCTGATCCGCCATGCCTCCGCCCTGCTGTTGGCGCTGACCGCACCAGCAGCGTTCGCGCAACCCACCGCGGGCATCCGCGACATCCCCGGGGCTCCGCAGAGCGCCATCGTCCAGAGCGGCCCGACGGTGGTCTACCTGATCCTCGACGGCTTCCGCTTCGATTATACCGACAGGTGGGACCTCAAGGTTCTCAAGGCACTCCGCGCGAAGGGCGCCTATGCGCCGGATGGCACTTTCCCGAGCTTCCCAAGCGTCTCCGGGCCCAACCATGTCGCTCTCATGACGGGCCTGACCCCGACCCACAGCGGCATCGTTGCCAACAGCTTCCTCGACACCAGCGGCAAGACGTTTGTTCAATTTGGCGTGCCGGAGTCGACCGACGCGAGCTTCTACAGGGGCACGCCGATCTGGGAGCGGGCGGAGAAGGCCGGCATCCGGACTGCCGGCAGCATTTGGAACGGCTCCGGGATCGACAGCCATGGCGTCCGGATGTCGCACTATCAGGAATATACGGGCGACAGCAGCATCGAGGGCGAGCCACAGGTCGCGCTGTTCAAGAAGTGGCTCGACCTCCCCGCCCCACAGCGTCCACACTTCTTCGCGATCGATCTACCCCAGGCGGATCATGCCGGACACCGCTACGGACCGGATAGCGCGGAGCTGGGGGCTGCTGTCCGCGAAATCGACCGCGAGATCGGCGAGATGCAGGAGGCGCTCGTCTCGCGTGGGATCGATGCCGATCTTGTGATCGTGGCCGATCACGGCATGGCGAACATCGTCGGCGATCGGTGGATCGACCTCGATCGGTTCGCTGACCTTTCCCACGCCAGGACCGTCGGCAGCTACATTTACCCCGATAGCGAGGAGACGGCACAGAGGATCTACACGCAGCTCAACCGCGCGAGCCCGGCCTTCGACGTCTACCGTCGCAAGGACCTCCCGCTGTGGTTGCATTATGCCGACACCCCCCTCACTGGCGATCCGGTGGTGGTCCCGCGCGGGGCGTACATGATCCGCGGCCATGACGATGGAAAGGGCGATGCCCTGACCGACAAGGGCACCCACCATCCTTGGGTTGGCAGCACGCCCGAAATGCGTTCGACTTTCGTCGCGGTCGGACCGCATATCCGGCCCAGGATCCAGATCGAGAGCTTTCGCAACGTCGATCTCTACCCACTGGTCAGCACGTTGCTCGCCCTGCCCGCTGCGCCCTCCGACGGCACCTGTATGATCGCCAACGAGCTGGTGCGCGATCGGCCCCCCTGTAGTATCAGGTGACGCGATCAGGCTTCCCAAACCTGTTAGATGCAGGCTTTGGGAAGCCACTCGCATTCCCAATAGACCATCCAGACTGTCCGAAAACGGCGTTCCTGATTCCACGTCGCGTCGGGTCGGTGTAGTTTGCGGGCATGGCATACATCGAAGGTCATGCTCGGGACCAGGCGCTGCTCCTGCCGGCGTCGGTCGAGGACTATGTGGGAGCGGACAATCCGGTGCGGTTCATCGACGCCTTCGTCGATGACCTCGATCTGGGCGGTGCCGGTTTTATGCGGGCGCGGCCGAAGGCGACGGGGCGGCCCGGTTACGATCCGGCCGACATGCTCAAGCTGTACCTCTACGGCTACCTCAACCGGGTGCGGTCGAGCCGGCGTCTGGCGGCAGAGGCAGCCCGCAATCTTGAGCTGATCTGGCTGCTGCGCGGGGTGCGGCCAGACTTCCGGACCATCGCCGATTTCCGCCGCGACAACCGGGCCGCGTTCAAGGCGGTGTTCCGCGAGTTCGTGGTGCTGTGCCGCAAGCTCGATCTGTTCGGGCGCGAGCTGCTGGCGGTGGACGGCACGCGGCTGAAGGCGGTGAACAGCCGGTCACGCAACTTCAGCCGGGAGCGGTTGGCGACGTATCTCGCCTCAGCCGATGCACGACTGGAGCGATACCTGGCCGAGCTGGACCAGATCGACCGCGGCGAGGATGCTGCTGGCACCGACCGGGCCGAGGCGGTGGCGACGAAGATCGCCAAACTGCGTGAGCAGCGCCAGGCGAGCATCGCGCTGCTCGGCCAGCTAGATGTAGCGGCATGCAATGATGCTCGCTCAAACGCGCAATAAGGGGCGGTTTCTGACGCACATTATCTAAGACGGATGGTGCCGCCTGACGCACATTGCGTGAGACACAGCGCACGATCGTTGAGACGAACGCACATTGTTGATCCGCCGACGCGACTAGAGCGTTTTCTGACCGGTCTGAATCGGGAAGGATTGAACTAACCCGCTGACGCGGGAGTGGCGCTGTGTTTGGCCGGAATGGCCTCCTGATGAGAAGGTTTGGTTGCTCGACCAACCCTCTAACAGGAGACCATCCCATGACAGATGTCACGGCAGCGGTGAGCCCGCTGCGCCGTCGTATGATCGACGACATGAGCGTCCGCAACCTCTCGCCAGCGACGCAGCGGTCTTACATCCATGCGGTCAAACGGTTCAGCCTGTTCCACGGTCGGTCGCCCGATCAGCTTGGGCTTGAGGATGTTCGCGCCTTTCAGGTCTATCTCGTGTCGCGGGGCGTATCGTGGGGTGCGCTCAACCAGACGGTGTGCGCCCTTCGTTTCTTCTATGGCGTCACGCTGGACCGTGCCGAGATCCCCGAGCGGATCGCATATGCCAGGACGCCGCGGAAGCTGCCCGACATCCTGAGCGCCGATGAGGTGGTTCGTTTCCTGGAGGCTGTGCCGTCGCTCAAGGCCCGAGCCGCACTGACGACGGCTTACGCAGCCGGCCTGCGGGCGTCGGAGGCGGCCAGCCTGCGGATCGACGATATTGATAGCGACCGGATGCTGATCCAGGTGCGCCACGGCAAGGGGGCGAAGGACCGAACGATTATGCTCTCCCCGCAATTGCTCGGGGTGTTGCGGACCTATTGGCGGTTGGCGCGGCCTGAGACGTGGCTGTTCCCCGGGCGCGGGGACAAACCGATGGGACTGTCAGGAATTCCGTGTATGGGCGGGCTGATTGATCATCAGGCCGCCATGGCCCGGATGAACCTGTCGCCGAAGAGCACGGCGAACTGAGCCTTCGCGACCGCCCATTCCCTGGGCGGCATTTTCCACTCTTTCTCCGACCGGTTCAAGATCAGGAAAAGCAGCTTGGCGGCCGCGTCATCGCTGGGGAAATGGCCCCGCGTCCTGACCGCTCGGCGGAGTTTGGAATTCAGGGCTTCGATGGCATTCGTGGTGTAAACGATCCGGCGGACTTCGTCAGGAAATCCAAAGAACGGAATGACTTCGCTCCAGACCCGGCGCCAGCTCTGGGCGATGGCCGGGTAGCGTTGCCCCCATGGTCCCGCCTCAAAGGACGTCAGCGCTGCTTCGGCCGCTTTGGCATCGACGGCGCGGTAAATCTCCTTGAGGGCTGTCGCCAACGCCTTGCGATCCTTCCAGGAGACGAATTCCATCGAGTTGCGCAGCAGATGGACAATGCACGTTTGAACGATCGCGTCGGGAAAGACGGCCGTGATCGCCTCGGGGAACCCTCTCAGGCCGTCGACGACGGCCAGCATGATGTCCTCCACGCCGCGATTCTTCAGCTCGTTCATCACACGCAGCCAGAATTTGGCGCCTTCGTTCTGCTCGACCCACATGCCCAACACCACCTTGGTGCCATTGGCCATGACGCCCAGCGCGATATGAATGGCTTTGTTGCGAACCAGCCCTTCGTCTCGGATTTTCACCCGGATCGCGTCGAAGAAAACGAGCGGATACGCTGGATCGAGCGGCCGCTGTTGCCAGGCGGCGACTTCGTCGAGCACAGCATCGGTCACCGTGCTGATCAGGTCTGCCGACGCCTCGATGCCGTAGAGCTCACGCAGGTGGCCGCTGATCTCCCGCGTGCTCATGCCCCGCGCGTACATCGAGATGATCTTGTCATCGAAACCCGGAAACCGTCGCTGATATTTGGCGATCAGCTGCGGATCGAAGCTGCCAGCACGATCGCGGGGAATCTCGATCTCAATCTTCCCGCCATCGGTCGTCACCGTCTTGCGGCCATAGCCGTTGCGGCTGTTATTATCCTGGCTGCCATGGTCGAGATGGTGGTCCATCTCCGCGTTGAGCGCCCGTTCCGCCAACGCCTTCTTCAAAGAGTCCAGCAGACGGCCATCCTGCAGCGCTGCCGCCGCATCAGCTCCGCCCAGCAACTGGTCCAGCAGCGCTGCTGGAATCGAGGGGTCCTTGCGTCGTGACATAAGGGGTCTCCTTCTTACCCATTATGCCCGCCCACACACGAAATTCCCGACAGTCCCCAAACCGATCGATGTCCAGGTGCTTCATGCCGCCTGCAGGTCCGCGACGAAGGCGGCCAGCCTTACAAAGCGAGTCAGCGTCCATACGCTCCGACACAGCTTCGCCACCCACCTGCTCGAGAACGGGACCGATATTCGGATCATCCAGGTGCTGCTTGGGCACCGCAACCTCTCGACCACGGCGCGCTATACACAGGTTGCCTCGACGACGGTCTCGAAGACGCAGAGCCCGTTCGACCGCCTAAGACTGGACGTGGTGCCCCCGACCTGAACGGCGGCGATGCGCCCCGACCTGGAAGTGGCGGATATCTTCCGTCGCTATGGCCCTGCTTATCGTGACGCCCACGATGGCCATCTCGGCCGCGTGGAACGCCGCGTCATGTCGGCCATCGAACTCTGCCGGACGGCGCAGCTTGGTGGGCATATCGAAGCCTGCGATGACTGCGACCATAGCAGGGTGGCCTACAATAGCTGTCGCAACAGGCATTGCCCGAAATGCCAGACCACAACACGAGAGCGATGGTTGGCCGAGCGTCAGGCAGACCTGCTGCCGGTGCCGTATTTCCATGTGGTTTTCACCGTACCGGCGGAAGCTGCGGAGATCGCGTTCCAGAATAAGGCCGTTGTCTATGCGATCCTGTTCGACGCCGTTGCGGCTACGTTGAAGACCGCCGCTGCGGACCCCCGACATCTCGGCGGCGAGATCGGTTTCCTCGCCATACTTCACACATGGGGACAGACGCTCACGCATCACCCTCATATTCATTGTCTCGTCCCGGGAGGAGCACTGGCGGCTGGCAACCGGTGGCTGGCTTGCCGGCCGCGCTTTTTCCTGCCGGTCCGCATGCTCTCCCGGCTGTTCCGGCGCATATTCCTGGAAAGGCTCGACGCTGCCGATCTCGCCGGCACGCTACAATTCTCGGGCGCGCTTGCTCACCTCAATGATGCAACTGTGTTCGCTGCATCAATGCGGCAGCTCCGTCGCAAGGATTGGGTCGTTTTCTCCAAACCGCCGTTCGGGTCGCCTGGTCATGTCCTCGCCTATCTCGGCCGTTACACGCACCGCGTCGCCATCGCTAACAGCCGCCTGGTCAGCGTCGATGACACGGCTGTTTCTTTCCGCTGGCGCGATTATCGACGCGCGAACGCGGCAAGGGTGATGTCGCTGTCTCCCGACGAATTCATCCGGCGTTTCCTGCTCCATACCCTGCCCGACGGTTTCCATCGCATCCGCCACTATGGGTTCCTCGCCAACGGTTGCCGCAAGACCCGTCTCGCAACGATTCGTCAGCTCCTGCCGCCGCTGCCCGCAGGCGACGAGTCCACCCCAGTCTGTATGACCGGGCGTCGACCGCCCTTTGAACCCACTGTCTGTCCATGCTGCGGCGGAACGCTACGCATCATCTCTGCCCTGCCAGCGCTCCGACAAGGAAAAGCCCGACCTCCTCCGGACACATCATGAGCCGGGATTGCATCCTCCCTTTGTGCATCCTCCCTTTGTGCATCCTCGCGTGGCGTCGCTACCGACGTCGCGCTCGGCAGCTTGCTGCCGCGCAAGGCTGCGACGCCGTCGATACCGACAACTCCGTTCCGACAGCGGGCGGCAAACAGCATCGCACGCCCGCTATTGGTGCCAACGAGATATCGGCCGCGGTCGTCGCAACGTCGGCAACAAGCCCCGAACGGCGGATGGCGCACCACTAAACCCATAGTCAGGCGGCCCGCGTCAGCGGGTTAGCTCAATCCGGCTTCAATGAGATCGCGCACGGTGCCAGGATCAACGCTCATCGCCGCGCGACCTCACAGAAACCTCCAGATTCCCAACCGGTTGAAAATCTGATTCACGATGCTGGCCGGGATTGGAGGCCGGCACGGAATGGGTCAGGCGCTTTCGATGGATTTGCGCTCTCGGTTGCTGGCGGCGATCGATAGCGGAATGAGCAGGCGAGCCGCAGCGGCGAGGTTTGGCGTGGCGCCTTCAACGGCGATCCGCTGGCAGTCGCAGCGAACGGCGACGGGCAACTTTGCTCCCAAGCCTCAAGGCGGCGATATGCGCTCGCGCCGGATCGAGGAGCGCCGCGAGGAGGTGCTGGCTCTGTGGGAGGCGGACCGGGACATCACGCTCGACGAACTTCGGGTGGCGCTCGCCGGCATCGGTCTGTCGGTGGCGAACTCGACGCTGCACCGGTTCTTCGCGCGCCACGCCATCACGCGGAAAAAAAGGCTCTCCTGAGCTTGTCGAAGGGACCGGCCACGCGATCGAGCAGGACCGGCCCGACATCCTGAGGCAGCGTCGGGACTGGTTCGACGGCCAGTGCGATCTTGCCCCCGAGCGGTTGGTGTTCATCGACGAGACGTGGACCGCGACCAACATGACCCGCAGCCATGGCCGCGCTCCAAAAGGCGAGCGGCTGCGGATGGGCTTCCCGCATGGTCACCGCAAGACCACGACGCTGGTCGCGGGGCTGAGAATGAGCGGGATGATCGCGCCAATGGTGCTCGACGGACCGATCAACGGCGACTGGTTCGAAGCTTACGTCGGCCAGGTGCTCGTCCCCGAACTGAAGCCTGGTGACGTCGTCATCATGGACAATCTCTCCAGCCATAAGCGTGCCTCGGTGCTCGCTATGATCGAGGATGCAGGCGCGAGCCTGCGCTTCCTTCCGCCCTACAGCCCCGACTTCAATCCCATCGAAAAGGCCTTCTCACGCCTCAAGGCCATGCTCAGGAAAGCCGGCGAGCGCACCGTCTCTGGCCTTTGGGATCTCATCGGCCAGCTCGTCGACCTCTTCGAGCCCGCCGAATGCGCCAACTACTTCAGCTCATGCGGTTACGACCCTGACTGATCGGAATCCGCTCTAATTCATGGTGATCGGGTTGTATATCAGGAAAAGTAGTCGCCGGCGGTTGAGCGGTGTGAACGCTGTCGTTCAGCTCGACATCACCGGTTCTCGATGATGGCCAGACTCCATGGCTCCAGTGTCACCGCCTCGCCTGCGGCGATCTTTTTGCGGGAGAGCAGCTCTTCTCCGGCGGAGGCGACGGGAACAGTCGCCGGCTTGGCCGAATAGTTCAGCAGGTAACGCAGTTGACGCCCATCGGGTGTACGGCCCTGACGTTGGATTTGCGGCCAGCGCACCTTCGGAACCTCGACCCCTGCACGCCGAACCTCGTCGACAAGCATGGTCTCCGCCATGGCCTCGGTCGGCATGAAGCCGACATAGCTGACCTGGCCCTTGCCCCAGTCGTTGCGCGTCATTGCCGCGGCCGCTGGCCATGACGGATGCTGGTAGCGGGCGACGACCTTCGCGGTGGTGGGGGTCAGCATCTCCATCCACCAGCGCGCCTTGTTCGCATCCTCGCCCACCGCGAATGGATCGCCGGCCAGCGTCACGCCGTTGGGGTTTGTAAACAACTGGTAGGTGACGCCCGCCGCCTGTGCGATCGCACCGGGCTGGCTGGCGTAGCGCACCTTGACGTTTTCGTCGGTGAAGCCGCTCTTGAAGCTGTAGAGCAGGTGTCCGCCCCGCTTCGCGTAATCGTTCAGCCGGGCGATCTCCGCATCGTTCGCCGCATAGAGCGCAGGCACGATGATGAGCTTGTAGCGATCGAGCGGCACGGTCGAGTCGGGCGACAGAAAGTCGACCTCGACATTGCGGCGATACAGCGGGTCGTAGAAGCCGTGAACGACGTCGCTATAGGTTATGTTGCGGCCTTCGGCGTTGATCTTGAAGGCATCGAAGGCGGTCAGCGCGGTGTTGCTGACATAGATGGCGACCTTGTTGTCCTTTTTCAGATCGACCAGTTTCGGCCCGAGCCGCTTGAAGTCGGCCCCGATCGTCCGAGCCTCGTCGTAGAGCGGGTTCGGCTTATAATCCTGCGTCAGCAGCCCGCGCCAATAGGTCTCGATCGCATTCGAGGTGCTGGCCCAGTGCCAGTATTCGACCATGTTGGCGCCGGAGGCGAGGTGGCTGAACGCCTGGAGCCGGAGCTGGCCGGGGAAGGGGGTCCATTGTGGAAACCCTTGCGCCTCGGTTTCCAGCACCAGATAGTTCTCGCCGTTGCGGATCGACCGGGCGAGATCGCCGAACATCGCGATCTCCAATCCGGTCAGCTTTTCCTGGCTGGGATGGTAGATATCCACGCCCGTCACATCTACCGCCTTGGCCGCCTTCCAGTGATCCGCCTGCGATTGAAGACCGTAAGAATAGCCCGGCGCGAAATCGTAATCGAAATTGTGGGTTATGAACTGCGCAGGCTTCGCATGGGCGCGCACCAGCTGCGACTGCCACGTCAGGAAGTCTGTGATGAGGCTGCGCTGGAACTTGGCGAAGGCACCGTTCATGCTGGCATTGATGGAGTTGCTGGTGGAAGGGAAGTCTTCCCAGCGGTTGATGCGATTGCTCCAGTAGTCGAGGCCCCACGCCTTGTTCAGGGCGTTCAGGTCTGGCCATGTCCGCTGCATCTCCGCGCGGAACGCGGCCTGGACGCGCGGCGTGTCGAGGCCGTAAGCTTTGGTCTCATTGTCAATCTGGTATCCGATGACTGCCGGATGATCCTTCACATGGTCAATCAGCGCGACGATCACGCGCTCGCAGGCGGCACGATAGTCGGGATCGGTGATATCCATGTTCTGCCGCGGGCCGTAGGTGCCCGGCCGTTGCAGGACGTTGGGATGCTGGCGCGCCAGCCACGTCGGTACGGCATAGGTCGGCGTGCCGACGATCACTTTGATGCCATGGCGGTGCATGGCGGTGAGCATGCGATCAACGTGGCTGAAGTCGAACACGCCGGGCTGGCGCTCCAGCGTTCCCCACGTCGACTCCGCGATACGTACTACGGTGATGCCCGCCGCCTGCATCATGCGCGCGTCTTCGTCGACGCGGTCCACCGGCGTATATTCGTCGTAATAGGCCACGCCATACAGGACTGTGTTGGGCAACTGAACGGTTGGGGTAGCCGTGGCAACGGCGGAAAAGCCCAGAACGCCTACGGCGGTCGCAAACGCACCCATCACACCCTCTCGACAGTATTACTAATATCGCCGAGCTACCATGAGGGTGGAGTACATACCACCTGTAAGTCGTTGCCCGTCCCACGCTGAGCGGCAGCGGTTTGCTCAAGCCGTAAACATCCAGCTTCGCTACGGCACAAGTGCCGCCTGCCTGAGGATTGTGCTTCAGTCGCTGTGTTCAACCCGCTTCCCTGAACGAGGCAAGCCGAAACTGAGACCTGCGTTCACCGCCAGAAAAACGAACGGTTTTCTAGCGGTTGCCGGATCGCATCGCACGGACGCCATCAGCTAATCAGAAAACCCGTTGCGAAAACCAGTGCCACGTTGCAGGTAGGTAGCTGTCTTTTCTGACGGAGTCGGCATTGCTCATCGGCTACATCCGGGTGTCTAAGTCGGACGGGTCGCAGACGCTGGCGCCCCAGCGTGACGCGCTGCTCGCTGCCGGTATCGATCCGTCGCGCATCTACGAGGATCTCGCCTCCGGCCGGCATGATGCCCGGCCCGGCCTGACCGCCTGCCTCAAGGCATTGCAGCCCGGCAATACACTCGTGATCTGGAAGCTGGACCGACTGGGGCGCGACCTGCGTCACCTAGTGTTGACCGCAGAGGCGCTCCGGGAGCGCGGTGTTGGGCTGAAGGTGCTGACAGGTGCCGGCGCGCAAATCGACACCACCTCCGCCAATGGGCGGCTCGCATTCGGCATCTTCGCCGCCTTCGCCGAGTTCGAGCGGGAGCTGATCGCCGAACGCACCCAGGCGGGACTGGCAGCCGCGCGGGCGCGAGGCCGTCTCGGCGGACGCCCCCGCAAGATGGATCGCGCCACTTTGTCGATGGCGATGACTGCCATGTCCGACCGAGGGGCCATCGCGGCCGACGTGGCACGGCGCCTCGGGATCACGACGACCACGCTCTATGCCTATGTGAATGGCGACGGCAGTCCCAAGGCACCGGGGCAGGCGCTGCTTGATGGCATACCGTTCCGCAAAGAACAGACGCAGGCCGCGTGATGGGCGCGGGCGTCACGATCCCCATCGAGGCGATCGTGACCCTGCGCCGACGCCTTTCGGCGCTACCGGCGCGGCACCCGGAGCGCGGGCCGCTGCTGGCGCAGACCGCCGACCTGTACGGTGTGAGCCGTGCCACGCTCTATCGGTTGCTGCGCGGCGAGCGCCGACCGAAGGATGCCCACCGCGCCGATCGCGGCACGCCGCGCATTATGCCAGCCGATGAGATCGAATGGTGGTGCGAGGTTGTCGCGGCGATGAAGGCGCGCACAACCAATCGGCAGGGACGCCGCCTGTCCACCAACCGCATTCTCCGGATCGTCACCGAACACGGCGTCGAGACGCCCGATCGCGGGTTGGTGAAGCTCACGCCCGGCAGGCTCACCGCCTCGACGCTCAACCGGCATATGCGCCGGCTCGGCTACGACACGGCGCGACTTACCCGCGAGCGACCGGCCGTCCGCTACCAAGCGGAGCAGTCGAACATGCTGTGGCATTTCGACATGAGCCCGTCCGACCTGAAGCAGTTAAAGGTGCCGACCTGGCTCGACCATGACCGGCAGGGCGCGCCGACACTGATGCTGTTCTCCGTCGTCGATGACCGATCCGGCGCTGCGTATCAAGAATATGCGCTGGTCTATGGCGAAGACGCCGAGGCGGCGCTGCGCTTCCTGTATCGCGCGATGGCACCGAAGGAAGACAATCCGTTCGGCGGCATCCCCGATCAGCTTCAGATCGACGGCGGCCCGGTCGGCAAGTCGGCAGTATTCAACCGGGTCATGGATTGTCTTGGCATCGAGGTGATCCGCCACATGCCGAAGGGGTCGGATGCACACCGCACCACGGCGCGCGCCAAGGGCAAGGTCGAACGCCCGTTCCGTACCGTGAAAGAAGCGCACGAGACACTCTACCATTTCCATGAACCCGACAGCGAGGACGAGGCCAATCGCTGGCTGGCACGCTATGTCGCGACCTATAATAACGGCGGGCATCGCCACGAGCAGCGTTCGCGCATCGAGGACTGGCTCGCCCGGCTGCCCGAAGGCGGCATTCGCACAATGTGCACCTGGGAGCGCTATTGCGCCTTTGCCCGCGAGCCCGAGCGACGCCGGGTCGGTATCGACTGCCGGCTGACCGTTGCCGGCGTCACCTACGAGGTTTCGCCAGAGGTCGCCGGCGAGACGGTCGTGGTCTGGTGGGGCCTGTTCGACCAGGAACTTTGGGTCGAGCATGGCGAGGAACGCTACGGCCCCTTCGATCCGGTCGGCGGGCCGGTGCCGCTGCATCGCTATCGCAAGCACCGCAAGAGCCGTCGCGAGGTACGCGCCGACCGGGTGGATGAGCTGGCGACCCGCATCGGCATTCCGCGCTCGGTCCTGTCCGGCGAGGAGGATATCGTCGTAACGACCGCACCCGCGATGGGCAGTCCGGTGGTGCCGTCCCGCTTGTTCGTTGATCCCGACCCCTTTGCCGAGCTGACCTTCGCGACCCCGCTCAGGGGTCATCGCAGAATCTCTTTCTGAGCGTACGCTAGGGACGGGCGACGATCCCGAGCCGGAGGATTGAGCATCGGTTGTATATCTCAGCGATAGACAGATCATGCCGAAGCGATTAACGATAGCTCGCAGAGTGAGGGCGTTATGATATTGGCAGTCGGAAACACGAAAGGCGGCGTTGGGAAGACGACCCTCGCCGTCAATCTCGCGGTCGCGCTGGCGACGGCCGGTCGTGACCTGTTGCTGGTGGACGGGGACGAGCAGGGCACCGCCCTCACCTTCACCCAGCTTCGCGCCGAACGGCGTGGTGAGGCCGGCTATACCGCCGTCGCCTTGACCGGCGCCGCGCTGCGCAGCCAGGTCCGCCAGCTCGCCAGCAAATATGATGATATCATCATCGACGTGGGCGGGCGCGACACCGGCTCGCTGCGCGCCGCGCTCACCGTCGCCGACACGCTCCTGGTGCCGGTACAACCGCGCAGCTTCGACGTGTGGGCGCTCGATCAGGTTTCGGCGCTGGTCGCCGAGGCGCGCGAGATCAACGAGGGCTTGCGCGCCGTCGCCGTGCTGAATGGCGCGGACGCGCAAGGGGCCGACAATGAAACGGCCTTGGAGATGATCGGCGATATCGAGGGGATCGAGGTACTGACCACGTCGATCGTGCGGCGCAAGGCGTTCCCGAACGCGGCGGCCGAGGGGAGGGCGGTTATCGAGCAAAGCCCGCGCGACCCCAAGGCGATCGATGAGCTTACCGCGCTGATCGGCGCGGTTTGTATATCAAGATAATATCGGAGTGGGTGTTAATGGCTATCGCTCGTAAACCAAACAGCAAGCCCAAGCCGCCGATCGATGAGGCGGCGGCCGATGCCTTCATTGCCGGCGCGGCGAAGCCCGAGACCGCGCCGCTCGCGGCCGATGAGGCGGGGCAGGGGGCCGAGCCGCGCAAGTCGCCGGTGATGCTGCGTTTCGACCGTGCCTTGCTCGCCAAGGTCGATGCGGCGGCCAGACGACGCGGGATCAGCCGCAGCGCATGGATTCAGTTCACGGTGAGCCGTGCGCTCGATGCCGGCGAGGGGTAGGACGGGCGAAGGCTAGGCGGCCGTGGCGCGCTAAAGGTGAGTTTTGGGGTAGGGCCTCACCGTTCGGCGGCCAGTGCGCTGAAATCCACCAGAACCGGCATTTCGGCGATGCCGCGCAGCTTGGCGCGGCGGACGATGCTGTGCTGGTCGATCAGGTCTTGTGCGTCGCGTCGCCCGCTCGACGTTTTGGACAGCCACACCATCTCCACGCGCTCGACCTTGCGCCCCTTCTTGATCGGATTGAAATAGACCGCGAAGGGGCACAGCTTGTTGATTTCGTCCTGCGCGACCTTGAGGCAGTATTTGTTGAGATCGGCGAAGCGTTCCAACTTGCCTTCGGGAACATTGAGCAGGCCGCGCAGCTCCGCGATCGTTAACTCTTCGCTTTGCTTGTATTCGAGGCCAATTCGGCGTTCGATCATCTCATAGAGGCAGAGCGCATATTTCGACTCGAAACAATACATCACCTGCGTCTTGAGGCGGGCATAGACCTCACTGTTGCGCAGTATCTCGATCAGCTCCTCGGGGATGCGGTAGTGGAGGAAGCCGTCTTTTTCGAGGCTTTCGTCGCTGGGGCCGAGAAGCTGGACGCGCCGCTTATAGCTTTTGCCGGCCTTGCGGATGGTGACGATCGCGATCGTCCCCATCAGGCGCAGCAGCGAGCTTTCGATCCGCTCATTGCCCTGGTGCGTGCCCTTAAGCGCGGATTTGGCGATGCGGTGGATCACCGGCTCGCCGATCCGCTCCCAGGCATTGGCGATCAGCAGGTTGTAGATGCGGCGATCGGCGAGGGTGAGAGGGGTCAGCTCGACAATATCGACCAGCTCGCCGGGCTTGACGATTTCACCGTAATTGGCTGGATCGAACGGATTTCCGCGCCCGCGTTGCGCCAGTGTAAGAGCGGCTTCGGTCGGGGCGGGCTTGGTCATAAGGTCATTCCAAAGGTGAGCGGGAATCTGTCATCGCCTCACCCTAGCCATGAACGGTGAGTTAGGCAAATCCTCCGGCTCGCCGCAGCGACCTACCCCAAAACTCACCGTCGCAAAGGCCCATACCCCAAAGCTCACCCGACTCTGCCCCAACACTCACCGTTCCCCACCCCAAAGCTCACCGTAGGCTACCCCAAAACTCACGCGACTCGACCCCAACACTCACTTTCCGGGGCCATTTTCCCTAGTTTTCTGCGGGTTTGCGGACCCCTGAATCTTGAATCTAAGAGGAATCTTGAATCAGAACGGGACCGGTGAGTATTGGGGTGGCCCTGCCTGTGGATAACTCCGCGCCCGTGGCACCGTCAAACTCGAAAGAAGAAGAAGGCACCGCCTCTTGGGGCTTCGCCCCGCCGGCTCGCGGCCTTCGGCCGCCCCAGATCGCTACGCGATCCTCCCACCCGGCATCCCAACAATGAGCCGGCTCCGCCGGCACGCTTTTGTTGATTGGGGTATGGTGCGACCGCCGCGCTCCTGCCGCCAGCCCATCGCCAAGCCCAACCGTCGAAATGGCTTTCCAAAAAGCCAGGCGGGTATGTGGGCGCTCCGCTCGAGAGGACAGGAGAGGCCAAAACGTCCCCAGAGGCGATTCCCGGGTCGCCCAGCACGATTCCGGCTCTTGGACAGAGTTTCGGGCGTCGGAACCGTCCATGGCGCTCTACGGGCTTCCCAGGCAGTCGATTTTTCGGCGCGAGATCCACGACCCTTCGGGGTATCACCCACCGCCGCGCGATATGCGAACGGTGAGCCGATACCCCAAAACTCACCTTTCGTGCGCCGGAGCGCGATTTCCGCGCGTTCGGGCGATTCCGGCGTGGCATAATGTGCGGCGGAACACCATCAACCCGACATCGTCTGTATATCGGAATGATGGCGATTCGTCGGATCGAGGCCGTTTAAACGGCCTCATGCCTTGTCGAAGCGGCCCGCGAATTCGCGATCGGCATAGTAGCGCAGCTTGGTCGCGATGATTGGGCGTTGTCCCGCGAGGAACAGGATTTCGCGGTCCTCGCGCAGCGTGCGGACTTCATCGGGCGTCAGCAGCGGCCACGGCGGACGCCCCGGCGCGCGCGCCAGCTCGGTCAAGCCTTGCGCGACCATGAGGCGCAGCCAGCGCACATAGGTGTCGAACAGATCGGGGGGCAGGACGAGGAACACGCTCGCCGGCCGCTCTTTCAGGTCCGCGAAGCGGAAATCCGATCGGCCGAGCACAGCTGACATGCGCGGGCTGTCGAGGAAATGGCCTCTGTGCATTATTCGGACACAGATTCACGGTAGCATTCGCGATGCGGGCTGACTGAACTCCCCGGTTGGCGAGCGACCAAACTCTGGCATTGGATTAGCCGGATGCAGATGCCATAAGCCGACATCAGTGAGGTAGCTTGGACCAGGGAGTTCGATCATGCTTTCGCTATTGGCGCTCGCAAGTGCGAGCACGGGTGCGATAGACTGTAAGGCTTTCGCCTCACGATCCGCGCAGCCCATAGAGGTGAAAATCAAGCAAATCTCTGCGGAGAGTCTCGACCCTAACGCTAAGGTCATTAAACACCCAATAATTCTTGGGAATCGCCGACCTATCAAAATGGGAAACTCGTTTATCAAAGAAACGGATATCGATTCTGGTCGTCTGATGAACGGTTTCCCGAGGTGATCGAGATTGTCGAGAAGTCACTAAGCAGCATTTGTCAATATGAGATTTTGGTGCCCAGTGGATATGATGCGGTGAGAGGAAAACCTCTCGAAGGTGGCGAAATCACGTTTTATCGGCCCGATCAACCGCCTGAACCGCCGCCGAGATTGACCGCCGCGGATCAGGTCGGTGCGTGGCCTGTTCTTGAAGGATATGTCACACGCGGCACTTGGCCGATTTATACAGCGTACGGGCAAATGTTCGTGGCATTGATGCGCCCGAGTAATTCAAGGTCGTCGCAAGATACTGCCATCGTTATCTTCTCTTCCAAATTAGGTCTAACGCCTGCGAAGATTCTCGCGAGTGTTCGAGGAAGCTATTCATCAGTGTCGGTCATGCCGAACATTCACGGCACCGGGTGCGGCTTCGCGCTCACCGGCCATGGGAGCGGTGGTTCGTTGGAGGAAGTCTCCTTCTGGATGGACGGCCAGACAGAGGATGATCTCGCCACCCAATTTGCTACTCCGCTAAAATGACGGCTTAGCTGCGGATTTTCCTACAAGCGGCCGTTCTTCTGACCACCATTCCTTCACGTTACGAGAGGGCGGTAAACCTGTCGTGAGCTGATAGAGCCGTCATCGACGCAATTCTTCGATCCCGAGTTCCTGCCACATCCACGCGAAATCGTAGGTCGCCATCGGGTCGTCGGCATCGATCTGCCGTCCGCTGAGATTTTCGAGATGCTTGAGCCATGCGGCGAGCTGGGCGCGCCCCGCCTTGCTGCGGGCGCACTGGCGCGGCGTCTTGTCGCCGAGCATTGGGACGGGCTCATCGAGGAGGGTTCGGTACTGACGATCGAGCATGCCATGCACGAGCGGGGTGGCGACCTCGACGGGAATGTCCGGCGCCGGCTCCGAGGAGGTTCGTCCCTCCTGCCGCGCCGCCGTCGCCTGTTCGACCGTCTCGATCTCGGTCAGTGGTGCCCCCACCATGTCACCAAGAGTCTGCGTGATAAGCGCAACCCCTCGTTCCGCACGCTCTGCCGAGGTGACGGAAAGGGTGAGAGCGCGACCCTTGAGCTCCAGATTGCCGAGTACCGGCGTGCCGTCCTCCATCGTCACGCCCCATGCCATCTGGCCCATGCCTTTCTTGCCCGGTTTCGGCTTTGTCCCCAGCCAGTTCCAGAAATGGGCTGTTTCACGTTGCAGCACCGAAACGGAATCGAGGCGCTCCGCGACAAGAGCCTGCGTCGTGCCACGCGCGAACGGGAAGCGGACACGGTGGAAAACGACCTCCTCGCCATCGGCATTATGCAGCGTGGGAATGGTGGCGGGCTCGAGCATCCTGGGCAGGATGTCGAACAGCCAGACCATCGAGATGAGTGGCGCCAGGTTGCGGAGTTGATCATCCCCAATCGCCAGCTTTGCACGGGCGCCGCGCTTGCCCTGTCCCATGCGTAATGCTTCGAGAAGCGCGCTCGTGGCTTCCGCGGTGAACAACAACAAGCCGCCAGCCAGGACCCTATGCCCGCTTACGGACAGGATGCGCGCGCCGATACGATCCCACGGACCCAGCGTCTTCGAGGCGGAGCGCTCGCGGACCTGGACGGGATCGCCGCCCCGGATCAGGTCGCGAGCGAGGAAGCCGACGCCGGGCTCGATCGCGCTGACTTCGTAGACGCTCATGACGGAGGCCTTCAGCGCGCGCATGTAGATCTTGTTGGGGCCGGCCTCGTTCCATCCGCGGCGCTTGAGATATTCGTCCACGACGTTGCGGCCATCGGGCTCGAAGACGCGCGTTGCCAGATCCTCGAACGCGCAGCCCCACAGGGTCATGACCCAATGCTCCCCGATGATGCCGGGCAGTTCATCGGAATCGATGTCGAACTGCGTCAGCGCCGGTCCCAGATGATCGTCGAGCGCGTCATGCAGGTCGTCGGCCCATTCGGGCCGTGTCGCGAACTTCATCAGCTCGGTCAGGTCGTGGCCGCGTTTCATGCCGGTAGCTCCACAGTCTGTCGGTGCGCGGCGACGATGCGCGAAACGGTCGGCTCGCTCACATGATAGAGCCGCGCCATCTCGGCGCCGGATTTTCGTCCGGAGATGACGGACTCCGCAATCTCGCGCCGTTGCTTTTCGCCGAGCTTGCGCCGGCGTCCGCCGATCCGCCCTTCGGCGCGCGCCTGGGCAAGGCCGGCGGAGGTGCGCTCGCGGATCATGGCCCGCTCGAACTCGGCGAAGCTGCCGACCATCTGCATCATCATGCGGCCTGCGGCCGTGGTGGTGTCGATCGCCTCGGTCAGTGACCGAAAGCCGGCGCCAGCGGTCTCGATACGATCCATGATGTGCAGCAGATCCTTGAGGCTGCGCGACAGCCGGTCGAGCTTCCAGACCACTACGACATCGCCGTCGCGAAGCTGCTCGATCATCTCCTGCAGCTTTGGCCGATCCCAGCGCCCGCCACTGGCGGTCTCCTCGAACACGCGCTTGCAGCCGGCCGCATCGAGCGCGCGGCGCTGGGCGACGTTCGATTGCTCGTCACCCTTCGATACCCGGGCATAGCCGATCAGATAGGGTCCTTTGGCCAAATTTGTGCCTTTCAAAAACGGCCGTATCCGGAGGCCAGCGCGGCAGTGACGGATTTCTGCGGCCCCCTGCCTTTCACAATCCTCTTTCAGAACCATGTCAAAAGGCAAGCGGTTTTTGGAGGCTCAAGAGTGCCAGGATGGATACTTAAGATCAAATAACGAGATCGTCATTCGTGGTTCAGAGGCACAGGAGCATCGTGCGGATCTCGGTTGAATCTTGTCTTTGGAGGTTCGAGTGAAGACGTTCCGCACCACCATCATAGCAGCCATCGTCGGCGCGACCGCATTGGGTGTCACCACTGCGGACGCCCAGTCCTGGGGCTATGACACCGACATGGCGAACCGCGCCTATCGGAGCGCCGACGAGCGCGCCTTCCAGGCCCGTCGAGACCAGCACGCCGCGGATGCCGCTGCCTATTGGGGCGATTATGCAGCTGCGGACGCCTATGCCCATGCTGCCGACGTGCGCAGGACGCAGGCCTGGCGTGACGCCCGCTTCGCCCATCACGAGAACAATGTCGCGCGGTGGGATTATTGGCATGGTGGCTGGGGATACTGAGCAGCCGATCCAATCGACCCGCCAGTCCGGCCGACAGCAACCCATCCGCATAACGAGGACCGAAATGACGCTTACAAGGCGATCCCTGCTCGCGCGCGGCGGTGCGGCCTTGGCCAGTTCGTTGGCCGACGCCCCGACATTCGCGTTGCCAGACCATGCGACCGGCAAGAAAGGCCTTGCGGGTGCGGCTCCAGTCGCTTCGGGGCTACGCACAGACTGGTATTATGATTGGGGTGTGCATCGGGCGGGCAAGGGCGTGCCCGACGCCGACCCATCGATCCGCTTCGTGCCGATGATCTGGGGCTTGAACGGCAACACCGACGCGGCGCTGGCAAAGATGCGGGGAACGCGCCTGCCGGTGTTGTTCGGCTTCAACGAGCCCGACCACCACGACCAGTCCAACCTGAGGGTCGAGCAGGCGCTCGACGCCTGGCCGAATCTTCAAGGCATCGCCGCTGACCTCGTCAGCCCTTCCTGCGCACAACCCCACCAGCAATGGATGCAACGCTTCGTCGAGGGTGCGGAACGACGCGGGCTGCACTTCGACTCGGTAGGTTTCCATCATTATGGCTCGGCCGACCCGCACGACCTCATCGGCCTGCTTCATCACGTCCACGAGATGTACAAGCGTCCCATTTGGGTGACGGAATTCGGCTGCGTGGATTGGAGCGCGCACGGCGAACGCAAGAATCGCTATACCGAGCGTGACGCGGTCCGCTTCATCGAGACGGTGTGTCCGTTCATGGAGCGGACCCCTTGGATACGGGGTTATGCCTGGTATCCGTGGGGAAAACCAGGTGGGGGTGGTCCGCTGTCGGCCTCGGCCTTCTTCCAACCGGACGGCAGCCTCACTGACGCGGGCCACGCTTATGCAGCGGTATGACAAGCGTTTTCGCCACTCCGCTCGACGGTGATCGCAATCGATGGCGGGAAGATCGTTACCCCGACAACTGACGGTTTGGCACGATTACCGCTCCTGTAGCCCTTATGCTGACATCGGCATCATGTCTCACAGCGTGGACTGACGTCTGCCAGTAACATGGCGAGCTTAATGCGGCTGGACCGGTTTCGACCGGTCCAACTCAGGCAGGAGAATATCGATGGTAGAGCATAAGGGCGCAGAGCACCATCGCGTCGCGGCAGAGCATCATGACCATGCTGCCCGTCATCACCGCGAGGCCGCCACGCATCATGAGGAAGGCGATCACGAGAAGGCCGGTCATCATGCAACCGCTGCGGCTGGCCATGCCAGCCATGCGCGCGAACATAGCGAGCACGCTCATCGCCATCATGCGGACCATCATCACGATTGACCTCGATCGCATGCCGGTTCTCGAAGGGTCCGGCCGGCATGCCTTTCGATGGGCCGGATTATGTCGAGCTTTCCAGATTTCTTGGAAGTCCGACGCTCATTCAATAGCGTTGGGTATACCAACGATGTATTTGAGAGCGGACTGGTTGCCTAAGCACTATTGGTGCCCGTTTATATGGCGGGCCCAAGAAGGTTCGGTTGGGCTCTTGGGGCACCAATGCGCGGAGGCTTGGTAGTTTTACGGTCTATCCAAATCGCCAGACGAGTCGCACATGGCTGGCGGCGAAGCCGAACCACGCTTTAACCGCTGGCTCCGGTCTCGTCACTTTGTGACAGTTCAATTTGTCCTGCGCGATCATATCTGATCGCCATAACGGGTCCTATGATCCGATAGCGGATTAAAGGGACCATTTGTTGCCGCTCTCACGGTTCCCAAAAAACCGAGACCGCCCTGCCACGGCGAATATCGGGTTGATTAAGCACATGTAACGATAAATCTGCTCGTTGAGGCGCTAGTTGTGCGCTGCGGTATGACACCCCCTGTCATATCGTCACTCCGAACCTGCCCCGCCGTCGAGCTTGCTCCGGCGGGGTTTTTTGGGGCCTGAAGATAAGCGCGGATGGCTTGTTCGGCGTTGGGCCATGGAGCGAGCGACAAGCCCGGATCGTTCAGTTGCTCGGGGCCTTCTTCCCATCCGCCGCGCAGGACGCACGACCAGAACATCAATGGTCGAGGCACCCACAGTTCCGGGAAGCCATGGCCCTCGCCCTGCGGGTTAAACCCATAGACCCAACGTTTCTTGTCCGGCGGGACCGGGCGCGCCTCGTCGCGCAGCGCAAGATTGACCTGCACGAGCGCCTGGACGCGGAGACGATCGGGGGCGTCCATCCGGTCCTCGGGCATTGGATCGGTCATGCCTGGGCTGGCTCGCCCGGGTGCGCGGTTCGCAGGATCCAGCCGACGTCCGCCAGCGAGCGGACGGCGACATGGCGGCGCACATAGGCGGCCCGACCGGTCCGATCGAGCCACTGTGCGCGTGCACCGGCTTTCACCGCTCCTTCGACATCGGCGTGCCAGCTATCGCCCACCATGAGCAGTTCGTGCGGCTCTATGCCGAGGCGGGCTGTCAGGGCGGCGTAGAAGAAGCGCTGAGGCTTGGTAGCCCCCACGGCGAAGGAGAAGTGCCAGACGTCCACCCAATCGCCCAGGAGGGCCTTTAGAGGGGCGGCATAGGGTTCGGCGAGATTGGAGGCCACCACGACGGTCACGCCATGCGCCTTGACCCTCCGGAGCGTCTCGAGCGCATCGGGATAGGGGGTGACCGACGCCAGTTCCTCCTCGAGGCCGATGCGCTCGACATGGGGCGGGGACAGGCCGAGCATCGCGGCATAGTCGTCGAGCCCGATCGCGGCGGTCATCGGCGAGGGGAGTTCGGCCGCGCGCTGGCGGGCCCGGGCGACCAGCCGTTCATAGGGGCGGTGTCTTTTCCCGATGCGGACGAGGGTGCCAAAAGCGTCGAAGGCGACCGCGCGCGTGATTGGCGGGCTAGGGTAGTGCAGATGCTCCGTATAGCGTCGATCGGCGACGGCGAGCAGGCGGTCGTAGAGATCATCGGTCACGGTGCCGGCGCGGACCAGGGCGTCGGCGACTACGGCCGATTCCGGATCGGACGGCTCGCGGAAGGCGAGGCAGGCTTCGAGCTCGCGGATGCCCGACCAGCGCTCGCCGAAGGGGAGCATATTCTGTCGCCATCCGTCGCGCTCGCCTTCGGGCACATGGTCGCGGCGCGGGATGCGGTCGGCCAACTCGGCATCGACCGCTTCGTACCCGGCCTGCTCGGCCGGCGTGCGGAAGTGGGGATGTGTCCAGGTCATTTGCGTGCATCGAACGTACGGCGAAGATAGGCCAGCATGGCGATGGCCTGGCGTTCGCTGGGGTAGACGATGCCGAGCCAGCATTGACGGCGATCGGACCATAGCCCCCAGGATCCGGCGTGCTCGCGATCGGTGCGGGGCGCGACCCGATAGTCGATATGGATCATGGCAGGAGCCATCCGGTATAGGATCGACCGTCGCTGTTGGCGCCGAAGCACCAGTACGCGCCGTCGCGCTTCTCGCGTTTCCAGCCATAATCCTTGGGGCAGGCGGCGATAGCGGGGATGGTCTGTTCGCTCGCCTGGTCGAGTTGGCGGGCAAGCCTGCCGTTGGCGGTGTTGGCCCAATTCGCCGCGGCGACCTCATCGCGGGCCTGGGCATAGCCGGCCGCGTGCCCGGCGGTACGGCCGAGAAAATAGCCATATCCCGTCGCGAGAGGGATGAGCAGGGCGAGCATGAGCAATCCGACATTCCACCAGCGGTCCCGTCGGCGCCGGCGGTTCTCATCGTTCCGGCGCTCGGTCTGGTCGAACGCCATTTGCTTGACGATGAGATGGCGGGCGGAGGCGTCGTCGTCGAGGCGGCGCGTCCATTCCCGAACCGAGCTGTCGAGGGCTTCTCGTGCTCCCTGACGCGCGCCGGCCTCAGCGTGGCGGGCGAGCTGGTCGGGATCGATAAGGCGATCGGCGATGCGCTTATTGCGGGCCGCTTCCTCCTCTGCACGCTTGGCATCCTTGGCGGCGGCATCGGCGACGCTGGCGCGCACGTCGGCGACGAGATCGCGGATCATGCCGAAATTGGAGAGGAGGCGCTGGATCCCGGTATCGATGGCCGAGAACATGCTGAACGCCTTGGCGGTGTCGGCCTGGTCGCGTGCGCGGGCAGCGGGCGAGGGGGCCGGCACGGGGTCGGCCGGAGGTTCGGCAGGTGCACCGGTCGGCGTATTCCAGTCGGACATATCGAACTTGCCCGCTGGGGTGTCGGCTCGGTCCCCGCCGCGATTCCTTCCTCCGCGTCCCTGGCCCTGAATCCGACGCGCTTGGTCGAGCAGGCGGCGGGGTTCGTCATCCCGATCGCGATCCATCAGTTCTCCTCCACCGGCAGCGTCCAGCCATCGAACGCTTTACGGTCCTGGTCGCGGTTGATGCGCTCCATCAGCGAGCCGACGACGTTGGCGAAGCGCTGGTCCTTGGTAGCGGCATCGATGAGCAGGCCGCCCAGAATGATCTTACGGCGGGTATCGAGGCGGCGTCCCTCGGCGGCGATCCGGGCGTTCAATGCATCGAGGCGGGCCTTGGCCTGGGCGACGCGTTTCTTCGCCAGTTCGACCGCTTCGGGGGTGGGAGCCGCCATGCACACCTCGCGACAAGAAGGGCACCACAGCGCCTGTCGAAAGGTAGGATAGCGCAAACCAACAAGCGACGCCACCCGAGTCGACGGTAGAAGACAAGGGCGCACTTTAGCATTACTGCGTAATGCGTGCGGCAGGGATACCCTGCACCCATGTCGCTTCGCGACAGCGAGGCCTCCGCCCCACACCCCGACCAGCGCAACGCCGCTGGACCACGTTGGAGAAGGCAGGCGCGGCGATGGCGATCTACCATCTGGCGGTGAAGTCGGTGTCGCGCTCGACCGGGCGTAGTGCGGTCGCGGCGGTCGCGTATCGTGCCGGCGTCTGTCTCAAGAACGAGCGCGACGGCCTGGTGCACGACTACACTCGGCGGGGCGGCGTCGAGGATGCGTTCATCGTCGCGCCGGAAGGCGCGGAGTGGGCGCAGGACCGCTCCGCTTTGTGGAACGCGGCCGAGGCGGCGGAGAAGCGCAAGGACGCCAAGGTGGCGCGGGAGTATGAGCTGGCGCTGCCGGCCGAACTGGACCGGGACCAGCGCCGGAATCTGGTGCGGGGGTTCGCGGAGGAGCTGCGCGACCGCTACGGGGTGGCGGTCGATGCGGCGATCCACGCCCCCCATGATTATGGCGACGATCGCAACTTCCACGCGCATGTCATGACCACGACGCGGGTGGTGGAGGCGGACGGCCTCGGGGCGAAGACACGCCAGCTCGACGTGCGAACGTCGGCGTCGGCCGAGGTGGAGGCGATCCGCGAAAGCTGGGCGGGACGGGTCAACGAGGCGCTGGAGCAGGCGCTGGTGCCCGAGCGGGTCGATCATCGCAGCTACGCCCGCCAGGGCGTGGAGATGGAGCCCACGGTGAAGATGGGGCACGCGTCGGCCGCGATCGAGCGGCGCGCGCAACGCGAGCAGGAGGCGGCCGGAGAGGAGCGCCATGCCGTCACCCCGCGCGGCCGGATGAACGAGGCGATCGAGCAGAAGCGGGGGCTGGGGGCTTACATCGAGCGCGGCCGGGAATGGCTGCACGAGGTGGACCAGTGGGCGCGCGATCATGTCGAGCTGGCGGCGCAACGCATGTCGGACCTGGTGAGGGGCGCGGCGCAGGCGATGCGGGCGGGGCTGCAAGCCAGGGTCGGCGACGGGTTCGAGGATTTGCCCGCCCTCGACCGTTCACCCCGGCGCGAGCAGGCGCCGGGGCTCGACATGGATCAGCCGCAGATCGAGCGCGATCGGCAGCGGGAACGACAACGCGATCTCGACCACGACATAGGGTTCGGGCGGTAGAAACCCGTAAGAGGTCATTTGGCAAAATGTAAGGCAAAACTTGACAAATGTCAGGAAATGCCTTACAATGTGTCTATGATTAAGACATACGCCAGCAAGGCGCTTGAAGCCTTCGCCACCGAGAGAGATGGCTCAAAACTTCCCGTCCAGAACCACAGCCGCGTCCGCCGCATCCTGCTTGCGTTAGATGCTGCCACGAAGCCCGAGGATATGCACCTACCGGGCTTTCGCTTTCACGGGCTGAACACCAACCCCAAACGCTACGCGGTCGATGCCAGCGGCAATTACCGGATCACGTGGGCTTGGGATGAGGGTGATGCGATCGACGTGAACATTGAGGACTACCACTAGGAGGGAATGCCTCCCGAGTTGAAAATCTGTCAGTTATTGGTTGACATGTAAGGCGATAGTTTACACATAGGGCTTACACAGAGACGCATGACGATCCGGGATCGGCCCGGACAGGAGACAGATGATGAACCAGCTCGTATCCGGCCTTGCCCCGATGCACCCTGGTGAGCTGCTGCGGGAGGACATTCTGCCCGCGCTCAACAAGCCCAAGGCGGAGATCGCCAGGCTGATCGAGGTGTCGCGGCAGACCCTCTACGACATTCTTGCCGAGAAGCAGGATATCACCCCGACCATGGCGCTTCGGGTCGGCAAGCTCACCGGCACGACGCCCGAAATGTGGGTGAACATGCAGCGCAATTACGACCTGCGCGTGCAGGCGGTGAAGGATGCCGATATCATCGCGCGTATCCCGACCTTGGAAGCCGCCTGATCCTTTCCCGTTTTCCCGTCTAGGTTGGGGCTTTTCGGGAAAAGTGAATTGGGAACAGATTCCGGGAAAACCCCGCCTTGCTGTCATTATAGAGGGGCAATGAGGCGGACTTTCTCACGTGCCGTTC
>NZ_CP084932.1 GCF_023822065.1 Sphingomonas morindae | reverse complement strand
GTAAGCGTGGCCTGACGGCCGCAGATTATGCGGCTTGCGCGGTCGGTTGATCCACCGGGGCTTCCCAGTTCCACGGCATGAGTTCGTCCCAGCGGCCGGCTGGCCAGTCGTCGGCAATCTTGGCGATGACATCGGCGATATAGACCTGCGGATCGACGTTGTTGGCCTTGCAGGTCTGGATGAGGGTGTAGATGGCGGCGGCCCGCTCGCCACCTGCGCGTGAACCGGCGAACAGCCAGTTGCGGCGGCCGACGGCGACGCCGCGCAACGCGCGCTCGGCGATGTTGTTGTCGATCTCCAGGCGTCCGTCATCGAGGAAACAGGACAAGGCCGCCCACCGCTTCGTCGCGTAGGCGATGGCCTTGGCCATGTCCGACTTGGGCGACAGGCGACGCAGCGCGCCCTCGAGCACGTCGCGCAAGGCATCGACCAGCGGGCGGCTTCGTTTCTGTCGGGCACGATGGCGGCTATCCGGCGGCTGCCCGCGCACCTCGGCCTCCACGGCATAGAGCGCACCGATCCGCTCGAGGATATCCGTGGTCAGCGGCGTAGGCGAGCGCTCATGCAGGTCGAAGATCTTGCGCCGGGCATGTGCCCAGCACGCCACCTCGGTCACGCCCTTCCGATACAGCCCGTCATAACCGGCATAGGCATCGGCCTGGAGGAAGCCACGGAAGCCGGCGAGATGCGCCTGCGGATGTGCGCCGGTGCGATCAGGGGTGAAGCGATACCATGCCGCGCGCGGGGCGGTGCTGCCCGAGGCCTGGTCGTCGGTTGCGTAAACCCACAGCCTGCCCGTCGCGGTCTTGCCCCGGCCTGGTTCGAGGACGGGCACCGGCGTATCGTCGGCATGGATCTTGTCGGCCTTGAGCACCGCATCACGGATGCGGCTGACGATGGGGTCGAGGAGCGCGGCGGCCTGCCCCGTCCAGCCGGCGAGCGTCGAGCGGTCGATGTCGAGCCCTTGCGAAGCCATCATCTCGGCCTGACGATAGAGCGGCAGGTGGTGGTCGAATTTTGAGACCACGACATGCGCCAGGGTCGCGAAGGTCGCCTTGCCGCGAGCAACCGCATGGACGGGTGCGCGCGCCTGCACGATCTTCTCGCACACCCGGCAGCTATATTTCGGACGGACGGCACGCACGACCCGCCAGCGCACCGGCACGATGTCGAGCATCTCATGGGCATCCACGCCCAGCCGCCGCAGCGCACCGCCGCAGTCCGGACAGGTGCAGGCACCAGAGGGCGGCTCGTGGACGACCTCCTCGCGCGGCAGATGGCCGGGCAGGCTGCGCACCGGCGCCGGTCGCGCCGTATCCCCCGGTGCGGCCGTTTCGGTGGCTGGCGTATCGCGCTCCGTCTCCAGCTCCTCCAGCGCCAGTTCGAGCTGCTCGATCTCGCGGCTCAGCTTCTCGGACGAGGCGCCGAACTGCATCCGCCGCAGCCGGGCGATCTGGCCACGCAGCGTGTCGATGAGCAGGTCGCGAGCGGCGAGCGCGGCGTGGGCCCGGGCGAGCGAAGCCTCCAGCGCGGCGATCCGCGCGGTCGCATCGTCTGGGGAAACGGGCGCTTCCGACATGACCCTTTTCATAGCAGATCGGCCCTGCGTGCACGAGCAAAAGCGGCGAGGATCCGGCGTTTTCAGCCCGCCAGCGTCGGCGTGAACGTCCGCTCGGGGCGCCGCCAGTCGATCCCTTCCAGCAGCATCGACAATTGCGCCGGCGTCAATGTCACCGTGCCCGTCGCGGTCACCGGCCAGACGAAACGCCCCCGGTCCAGCCGCTTCGAAAACAGGCACAGGCCCTGACCATCGAACCACAGCAGCTTGACCAGGTGACCGCGCTTGCCCCGGAACGCGAACAACGCGCCGGAATGCGGATTCTGAGCCAGCGCCTGCTGAACCAGAACCGCCAGACCGTCGAAGCCTTTGCGCATGTCGGTCACGCCACAGGCCAGAAACACCCGTGTCGGCAGCGGGGCCGGATTCACCGTAGCACCGACAACACGCGCGCCAGCGCGCCCCTGTCCACGTCGGCGTCGACACTCACCCGCACGCCACCCGGCAGGTCGATATGGATGAGGCCCGAAACGCAGGAGGCCGGCGCGACCGGCTCTGCGACCTGCACCTCTGCGAACGCTGGCAATGCGGCCACGGCACCGCCCAGCTTGCCCGCCCGCATCTGCTTTCGCCATGTGTAGATGAGGCTGCTCGATACCTCGCGTCGCGCGATGACATCTCGGACCCGCACGCTCGGCTGAAATGCCTCGGCGAGGATCTCCAGTTTCTCCGCGTCCGACCACCGGCGCCGGCCCGACACCCGGCCGACCACCTCCATGCGACCAGTCATACGAGTGCTCGTATGACCCATCTCAGACCCGAAAACTTCCCGCACCACCGCCGCCCTCGTCAAAGACGACAAGCATCCCGCCTATGGTCGGCACGGCAAGGCGGCCTGCTCGCCACGCTTACAATGTGAATGTCTTGACCTGGTCGACGGCTGACAGCGGGTGCAGCCGGACCGGACGGTCCGCTAAGGACCTTTGCATCTCCGAAACCGGTTTGGAAGGAACCCGCCATGGAACGCGGTTCCCGCTTTAGATCGTGGCGGATCGCCAGGCGTATACTTACGCCTGTTTGTGCAACGCCTATCGTGACTTCCGGGCCTCAGCGGAAGCGCATCATCAGGGCGGACAAGGCCGTGATCACGGCGGCAGGCCGCTCCAAGGGAAGAAGGTGACCCGCACCCTCAACAATGTTGAGTACCGAGCCCGCAATGCCGTCCCGCAGCGTTTCGCTCTCCGGCATGCTGCGGAGTTCATCAGCGCCGGCCGCCAAGATTGTCGTGGGGCAGGTGATGTCCCGAAGGCGCGCTGCATCGCCAGCTCTTTGGATGCTGGACTGGCGAGCAAAGACCTCGGGACCCAGCCTTTCGCTCATGCGCTGCACTCGCTCGATCATTGCATCTGTGCGATGCCCTGGCGACAGCGACCTCTCGACCGCCCGGCGGCTGAGGCGTCGAAACTGTGGCCCTTGGCCGCCCGTGGGGCGCCGCGACTCCCTGAGTTGCGGACCGTCGGGCGCCGCCGAGGTGGCAATCAACAAAAGCGCCTTTACACGCTCAGGCGCCTGATAGGCCATCTCGCGGGCGACATAGCCGCCCATCGAGAAGCCGACGACGACGACCGGCCCGTCCGTCGCCACAAGCGCTCGGTCGGCGATCGCGGCTAACGTTGTGTCACGCGTAGTATCAACATCGATGACCTCTCCTATCGCTTGGAGGTCTGGCCGCAGATCGGTCCAAAGATCGGCGTCCAACATAAAGCCGGGGACGAGAAGCAGTTTCATCGGTTTACCCATGGAGTGATGGGCCTCTGACTCGTTCCCGTGCTCGATCATCTGAATCCGGGCGATCGTGAAAATTTCTATGCAATACATATCGGTCAGGGCGGCCCGCTTCCGTCACGCGTGCGCGCGCTGCTCGACTTCCTGGCGGTACGAGGAAGAGTGGAATGAAGCGTATGAGGCCGCACTCGACAGCATTGGCGGTCGATGCCTGAGGCTGCCGAGCGCGCCCGGCAATCAGCCGGGGTTACATCGCAGTTCTTCGCCGGTATCCTAAGCGTCCTCGCCGGAGCATGCCCATGTGTGCCAGCAAGGCCACGGGTGCTTCACAGCAGACCGCCGCCATCCACGTCAATCAGCGCACCGGTGATGAAGCCGTTGGTCATGGCGAAATGATAGGCCTGCGCCAGTTCCGCGGGAGTACCCACCCGCTTGACGGGAAGAACTCCGGCGGCCCGCGTGATCGTCGCAGCGCGTGCCTCCGAACCCACTTCGCCCCACAGGCTGGTGTCGACCACACCAGGGCTGACCACGTTAACGCGACGTGGTGCGAGTTCCTTGGCAAGATGGCGACCGGCTGCATCGACCGCCGCATTCGCGGCACCTTTGACGAAGGTGCCGACACCATGTTTGCGGGAGACCTGCCCGGACGTGAAGGTGATCGAGGCGTCGGCGGACAGGAAAGGCAAAGCCGCCTGGACAACGTGTATGGCGCTGAACACCTTTGTCTCGAATGTCAGCGGCAGAACATCGTCGCTGAGATTGCTCAATGCCGACGATGGCAAACGGGCACCTGCCGTGTGCACGAGATGATCGACAGTTCCGATCCGGGCGAACACCTTTTCCAGCGTCTCATGCTCGTTGACATCTGCGGCGACCCCTTCGGCGCCGTCAGGGGCAATTCCCGAGCGGCTGATCGCGACGACGCTCGCGCCCTCGGCAACAGCCAGTTCAGCGACAGCTGCTCCAATACCGCTGCTGCCGCCGATCACGACGACCGTCTTGTTTTTCAGCGTGTCAGCCATGAGGTTGTGTTCCTTGATGATAGAGCGATGAGAAACCGGGGTAGGCGCGCAATCGAGGCGAGCAGGGCAGCCAGATCACCTGACAGGCGCGTGTGGTGTTCGGCCCAGCCGGGGGTCAGAGAAGAAGTCCCTCACTGGCCGCCGGGAGCGCGACGCCAGATCGAATAGGCAATGACCCCGCTGCTTGAGGCGCTGGCCGGGACGGCGTAGCTCAAGAGCCCGTTCTTGAAAGTATAATCCCGAACTTGGGTTTTCCCTTCCCAGTTGGGAAACGAGGCCACCTCAACTGAGAAGCGAAGCTGATGCTTGGCCGGATCTATGCTGACCCTGCCAAAGTGGGTGCTGGATCCGACAACGGCCGCTCGATACTCTTCGGGCGTACCACGTTCCTTGTCCCCACTGGCGAAGGCCGGGCGATCCACCTTGAAGATCTGTATGTTGTAACGGCCAGAGGCGTCGACCGTGAACAGCCCCTTCGGATGCTCGCCGAAGTTGGTGGTGCGGCTGCCATCGGGATGGATCTCATAAGCTGAGTCCATCACCCACGTTCCCTGTAAAGACTTTAGGCCGTCCTCCTGGGCGTGCGCGGTGCCTGTCAGCGCTGCTGTGCATGCGACGGCGACAATCCATGACTTCATTATGGAACTCCGATCTCGATTCGTAACCCTATTGACTGGTTTCATCTAATTCGCAGGTCAGAAACCTGTCAACCGGGTTACACGATGATCGAGCGCTGTTCGTCGATCGCACCGCTGCCGCGCATCACACCAATCTCTGTAACCTGATAAGCAGGTTATCCGATATTGCTTGCGCGGATGAAACCTGTCAATGAGGTTTCATGTCAGATGCCCATGAAGATGCTGCGCGACCGGAGGAGCGCGACGGGTTCCGGTTTCGGGGAGGCCGCAATGCTATCGACCTCCCGGCCACCTTGCAGGCGCGGCTCCAGCCGGCGCCACGCGAATTGCTGACCTGTCCAGAGGACTTGTCGCGCTGGCTCGTTGCCGCGGAAATGGCAGATACGCAGCCGGCCTCGGGCGAAAGCGATCTTGCGACCGCGCACCGCCTTCGCGAGGCAATCTATGCGCTCGCGAACAGCTTGCACGGACTCCCCGGCGATGCTTCCGCCGCGCGAGACACGTTGAACGAGATTGCTGCCCAACCGGCTGCAAATCCGATTTTGTTGCCCAATGGCAGGGTGCGCCTCGATGGGACCACCGCAAATCTCCTCGCAACGCTGGCGCGAGATGCAGTGCACATGTTCGGCGGTGACGAGTCGGCCCGAATCAAACAGTGTCAGTCATCGACCTGCACGCTCTACTTCGTCGATGATTCCCGGAAGGGCGACCGGCGTTGGTGTTCAATGTCGGCCTGCGGTAACAAGGCAAAAGTTCAGAAGTTTCGCGCCAGGAGCAAAGCGACGTCCGGGGACCGCGAAGCAAAGCGCGCATCCGCGGTGGATGACGGGACGTGAGATGGCGTCGCAGTTCAAGCTCCGCCGGTCGGCCTGTCTTTGTCGACATACAGCGGCAAAGTCGGGCACCGCGCGGGCAGGGCGCCCTTCGCATCAGCCTACCCCATGGAGGTCGATCACGACCTTGCCGAACGGGCCGCGCTCAAGATGGTCGAACGCTGCCGGGGCCTCCGCGAAGGGGTAGGTCCGATCGATCACAGGCTTCAGCGCGAGTGTGTCGAACGCCTGCACCATGTCCTCGAGGGCCCTCCTATGGCCAACCGTGACGCCCTGGAGGATCGCTCGCTTCAACATCATCGGCACGACCGACAGGGTAATATCGGCATCCTTGAGAAAGCCGACCTGGGAGATCCGGCCGCCGCTGGAGAGGGCTGCCGTAGATTGAGCGATGTTATTGCCGCCGATCAGCTCGAGGATATGGTCGACGCCACGCCCGCCCGTCAGGTCGAGCGCGGCATCCGACCATTGCGGCGTAGCTGCGGTATCGATGACGCCCCAGGCTCCGAGCGCCTTCGCGCGTTCCAGCTTCGCGGCGCTGCGCGAGGTAACAATGACCTTCGCGCCCGATGCACGCGCAATCTGCAGCCCGAATAGCGCGACGCCGCCTGTGCCCTGCACCAAAACAGTCTGGCCGGGCTTGATGCGACCGGTTTCGACAAGCGCGAACCAGGCCGTCAATGCGGCGATCGGAAGGGTCGAGGCTTCCTCGTCGCTGAGAGACGCAGGCGCTGCGACGGCGAAATCCTCATGCAGGAGGACATACTCCGCCAACATGCCCGGTAGCGGCCCGCCAAGTGATCTGCCGTGCCGAGACATGTCTGGCGGCGCCTCTCCATCCAGCCACGTCGTCCAGAAATTACCGACGACGCGGTCGCCCTGCCGGAAGCGGGAGACACCCGCACCGACTGCAACGACCTCGCCTGCCATGTCCGAGCCTGGCGTGAACGGCATCGCCGGCGCCTGAGGCAACAGGTGCCCCTGGACGACGAGCTTGTCCCGGTAATTGAGGGATACGGCAGAGACCCGCACGAGCAACTCGCCCCGGCCGGGCTCGGGGATCGGCACCACCACCCGCTCCAGATTGTCTATCCCGAACGCGGGCAACTGCCACCGCTGCATCGTCTCGGCCATCCTAGGTCCTTCCACCTTCATGAAGGGAAAGAGATATTGACGACGTGGTGGCGTGTATCGCGATATCTTGGCAGAATATCTCCTCTAGGAGTTCGCCAATCGATGAGCATCAATCTGCATTCCCAGCTTCAGGGTATCAGCGCCTTTGTTCATAGCGTGGAGGCCGGGAGCTTCACGGCGGCTGCGGACCGCATGGGGTTGTCCAAATCCGCGACCGGGAAAATGGTCGCACGATTGGAAGTCCGCCTCGGCGCGCAGTTGCTGCACCGTACGACCCGCAGCCTGAGCCTCACCCCGGAAGGGCAGGCCTATTACGAGAGTTGCCGGAAGGTGTTGGAAGAACTCGACACGGCGGAGGCATTGCTGGCTTCACGGCAGCGCCTCGTTTCCGGCAAGGTTCGCATCAATTTGCCGGTGTCGTTCGGGAGGCTCCACTGCATGCCGGTGCTTATGAAGCTTCTGACCTCCCACCCGGCGCTTGATCTCGATATATCGTTTACGGATCGCCGAATCGATCTGATCGAGGAAGGCATCGATCTTGTCGTCCGGCTCGGCGATCCGGGGGACCGGGCCCATCTGGTCGGCCGGCGCATCGCATGGCAACGCTCCGTCGTCTGCGCGGCCCCCGACTATCTGGAGCGTCATGGACGGCCATCCACGATCGATGATCTGGCGAACCACGACTGCCTTGCCTTCGCTCGCGATGGGCGCCCGCTGCCCTGGACCATTCTGAACGAGGACGGGATTGCGCGGTCGGTGTCGGTGCAGCCTCGACACACGGTCAGTCATGGTGAAGCGCTGCTTGACGCTGCGATTCATGGTCTTGGACTCGCCTATCTCTCCACATGGCTCGCGGGCGATTACGTTGGACGTGGTCAGCTTGAGGTGCTGCCGCTGGCGACGCCGGATGAAGAAGCGCCCATCTCGATTTTGTGGCCCGCCTCTCGCCATCTGGCGCCAAAGGTCCGTGTTGTTGTCGATGCTCTGACCGCGGCTGGATTCGCTTAACGGACTTCAAAGTCTGCGGAGGAACTCATGGCGCCTGTCCGGGATGCCGATCGGCCGGCGCTGCCGGTTTCTCAATCGGGTCGCGTCACATTGCCACTTCAAATGGAAATCAGATTGGCGCCCAGGAAGAGCAGTCCAAGTTTGTACCAGTGACCGAGCGTGCGGCCATCGATCTCCCGATACGAAAATTGTCCGAGGAAATACCCCAAGACCGCAGGCGCAATTTGCCAGATGGAGTTCAGTGATATTTGGAGATTGCTAGTGGAGTTTGTCGGAAAGGAGATCAACGCAGGCAGCAGCACAATGAAAAAGCAGCCCAGGGCGGCGGCGCGCTCATCACGGTCGAGCTTTAACATCGCAAGGTAGAGCAGAGCTGGGAAGGCGGTTCCCGTCACTCCCCCGATCAGGCCGGAGCTTAAGCCGACGATCGGCGATAGCCGGCGCTCCCATTGAAGCGGGAGCTTTCGCTCGCCAAACAGGAGCGTTGCGACGGTCATCGTGAGGATCGTGAAACCAAAGGTCGACCGCCAGTCCCCGTAGCGGTCGAAGCCAAGCAGATGGACGGCGACGCTGCCGACAAGAATGCCAGCGCTGAGCACGCCGAACCTGCGCAGCAGCATCGGAAATGACGGCGTCGCCGTGACCTGCCAGACATTGGCGATGATCGTGGGAATGATCAGGTTGGTCGGGATTTCCAGCCCCGGCAGCAAGATGAGCAGCCCCGATGCCATGGCTTGAAATCCGAAGCCCAGCGTTCCCTGGATGAAGCCGGCGGCAAAGAACACGCTCGCGACGAATGTCACGGACAGGAGGTGATCTGTCATCCGGCTTCAAGGGAGACAAAGAGCATCCACATGGCAGGGTGAACGCTACCCAGCGATTTAGGCATAGACGTCCGTATAGAGCTCGCTCGGGTCCGGCTCCGGGCTTTGAATCGAAAAGTCGACGGCTTTCATGACCAGCGCCTTTATGCGTTTATCGATCTCCTTGATGTCCTCCGGGGAGACGTTCCAGTCATTGAGAAGGCGGCCCAGCACTCGATCGATAGGATCGTTCTCGGTTTTCATTTTCTGAACTTCGTCCCGTGAACGATATTTTGCGGGGTCGGACATCGAGTGGCCGCGATAACGGTAGGTCAGCATCTCGAGAATATAAGGGCCGCCGCCCTGGCGGGCGCGATCCACGGCCCGCTTGCCGGCTTCATACACCGCACGCACGTCCATCGCATCGACCTGCTCGCCTGGAATGTTGAACGAGGCGCCGCGCTGCGAAAGGTTCGTCGTTGCCGACGCCCGTTCGATGCTGGTGCCCATGCCGTAGCGATTGTTCTCGATGACATAGACCACCGGCAGATCCCAGATCTTGGCCATGTTGAAGCTCTCGTAGACCTGGCCCTGATTGGCGGCGCCATCGCCGAAGTAGGTCAGGCAGACCCGGTCATTTTCATTATATTTGTTGGCAAAGGCCAGGCCGGTCCCGATCGACACCTGGGCACCGACAATGCCGTGACCGCCGTAGAAGCCGAGCTCCGGACTGAACATGTGCATGGAGCCGCCCTTGCCATGCGAGATGCCGGTCGAGCGGCCGGTCAGCTCCGCCATGACAACGTCGGGATCGACGCCCAAGGCAAGCATATGACCGTGGTCGCGATAGGCGGTGATGACCTGATCGCCCTTCTCGATCGCCTTCTGCATGCCGACGACGACCGCCTCCTGGCCGATGTAGAGGTGGCAGAAACCTGCGATCAGGCCTTCACCATACATCTGCCCGGCGCGCTCTTCGAACCGTCGGATGAGCAGCATCTGCTCATAGGCTTTCAGCTCGTCTTCTCTTTGGAACAGGGCGTTGCTCGTCTGTTCGTCGGCTCCTTGCGACGGCTTGAGTGCGTTCCTTGCCATGCTTGATCTCCGATCACGTGCTTGTTGTCTTGAGGCCGACGATCCCCGCCAGTGTCACCGCAATCCAAATCAGCCGAGCTGCCGTGGCCGCCTCCCGGAACACCAGGATGCCCAAAGCAACCGACCCGACGGCGCCGATCCCGGTCCAGACGGCATAGGCCGAGCCCACCGGCAGAACCTGGAGAGCGCGGCCGAGCGTGACGATGAAAAGAATCAGCAGGACGATAGACGTGGCCGCCCAACCGAAGCGGGTGTAGCCCGCCGACATCTTCACGCTCGCGGCCCAGGCGACATCGACCAGTCCCGAAAAGACGAGCAAGGCCCAAGCATTATTGGTGCTCATCGCGCCTCTACGTTTCTAGGTGTGGAATGCGACGAGAGACTGCTCGCCGGTTCAGCCCAAATCATAGAGGGGTTTCAAAGATGCTGGCGTTGGCGTTTCGAAAGTGCCGCTTGCGACGCCGCACGCCGGGAAATGGCGGAAAAGTCCACGCGCCCTGCGGGTGCTGTTGAGACGGCAGGCAAGCCGGCGGAAGCCGCTATCTTCGCCGCTGCAAAGCCCTGTTCATGCTCATGACGCCGATAAGCGCCAGCGCAAGGACGGCCGCCACGACCCATGGGAACACGATGGTTCCTGGACCATCCAGGAGGAGGCCGCCCAGCATGCCGGCGACCGCGACCGCAGTGTTCCAGCCGGTCGTATACATGGCCTGGGCAACATCCACGGCGCTACCGGCGAAGCGCGCGAGGGCGGCTTGGGTGATCGTCGCGAAGCCGCCCACCGCCAAGCCCCACACGATGACCGTTGGATAAATCGCCAGCGCTATGTTGCCACAAATGGCCAGCAGCACGACCGCCAAGGCGAAAATCAGGACGCTCGCCAGAGCGAGATGCTCAAGACGCCGATCGACAAGCATGCCGACGAACCACAGCCCGGCCAGCGACCCCAGGCCGAAGGTGAACAGAACGACCCCGACGCTCCCTGAAAGACCGGAGGGCCGTAGAAGGGGCTCGATGTAGATATAGAGTATGTTGTGGGACAGGATGAAGGTGAATACCAGAAAGAGGATAGGGCGGATTCCATGGATGTTGAAAACCGCGAGGAGCGCCTGTCGTTCTTCCTTTGACTGCCCTGGGAAATCCGGCACTGCCGCGATCACCCAGACAATCACGACCAGCGACAAGGCAGACATCACGCCGAACGCGCCTTGCCAACCGACTATGCCTCCGAGGAACGTCGAGAGCGGCACGCCAAATACGACGGCGATCGTCGCGCCGGACGCCGCGATCGCAATAGCCCGACCGCTCAGATGCGCTGGTGATATGCGGGCCGCATATCCCGCCAAGAGCGACCAGAGGAGTCCGCCGAACACGCCTGCGAGAAAGCGGGCAACGATAGAGAGGAAGTAATTGCCGGAAAGCGCGGTGGCTGCATTGACTGCAGCGAAGCCGGCAATGGTGAGAAGCAGTAAGGAGCGTCGCCGGACACCTTGCGTGAGCGACGTGACAGGGATGGCGGCGAGGAAGGCTCCAGCCGCATAAGCGGTGATAAACTGGCCCGCGAGGCTGTCGGAAACACGCAGGCCGCTTGAGATGGAAGACAGGAGACCTGCCGGCATGACCTCCGTCAGGAGAGCGATGAAGGCTGCGGTGGCCAGCGCCAAAAGGCCAAAAATCGGCAGTTTGTCCGTCGGCGAATGCGCCGGATCTGGATTGCACTCGTTGAAACGTACGGTCGATCCCATGCTTCTGCTCTCGTTGTTTATGTCCATCACGTCGTGGAGCGTGCTGCCTGCCTTTGCTCACGCGCGAAGATGATGTGCTTCCGGCGCGAAGCGGTGTCGCTGCTCATGATATCGGGACCACGTCGTCGTCGCGTTTGGGCCTTCGCAAGCCGCCATTGCGAGAATGCAATCACCCGATCGTTGCGAGGCGGATTTCTGCCTCGTATGCAAATCCGCAAGCAGCAACCCAGATTTGGGTACCATATTTTCCGGTGAGCAAGCGAACTTATGGATTGGAACGACTTCAGGCTTATCCTCGCCATCAGCCGCGCTGGCTCGTTGAAAGGTGCGGCAAGGGACCTGGGCAACGATCATTCGACGATCTTCCGCTGGCTCAATGCGCTTGAGGCCAAGCTCGAAGCGCAGTTGTTCGATAGGAACGGCGGCGTCTACACGTCCACGGAGGCGGGGGACCGGATGCTGCTTGCCGCCGAACGTATGGAATTGGAGGCGCTCGCGGTCGATCGAGAGATCACCGGGCGCGACGCACGTCTTTCGGGCAACCTGCGGATCACCTGCTCGGAATCCCTGGCCTATCGCATCCTCAACGATCTGCTTGCCGAGTTCAGGTCGCGGCATGAGGGGATTACGGTCGAACTGCTCGTCGACAATCGGCAGCTCGACCTGCTTCGCCGCGAAGCCGACATCGCGATCCGGGCCACGAGGCCCGTGGAGGGCGATTTGTTTGGGCGGCAGATCGCCGAGACCGCCTGGGCGCTCTACGCCAGTCCTCGCTATCTGGCCGATCACGACCGGCCCGTTACGGCGCCCTTCGAGGGGCATCGTTTCATCGGTTGGGACAGCTCGGCGGTCGCTGCGGCGGCCAAATGGCTGACCGACACGGTGTCGAGCGATCAGATCGTCTATCGTTCGAGCAGCCTGATCAACCAGATGATGGCCGTGAAGGCGGGGATCGGGATGGCGCTTCTGCCTTGCTATCTGGGCGATCAGGAAACGGATATCGAGAGTGTCTCTCTCCCCGAAGCGGCGCTCACGCGCGAGCTCTGGCTGATCACGCACCGGGATCTGCGCAACACCGCTCGCGTGCGAGCATTCTTCGACATTGTCGGGCAAGGGCTCGTTGACCGGCGTCAGCTGCTCGAGGGAAGCGCTCGTCGCGGAGGGTGAGATCGGCTGGTATCGCACAGGAACTACCCGTCACCAGCGGAAGCCGAGGCTTCCGGTGACAATGCGGCCGTTGCCGTAGAAGCATCCTCCCGCCGAGAAGCACGATGCGACGTAGGTTTTGTCGAGCAGGTTGGTTACGTTGATTGTCGCCCGCCAGCCTTTGAGATCCCGACGCGCCCGGCCTAAGTCATACCGCACGGTGGCATCGAATAGCGTGGCGGCCGGGACGGAGAAGCTGTTGTCGGAGTCACCGGCGCTCTTGCCGATGTACCGAATGCCGGCGCCCAGGTTGAACCCTGCCAGGGCACCATTCGTGAAAACGTGGTTCGCCCAGAGCGAAGCGAGCTGCTCGGGGACGGCAACAAGCCGCTTGCCGAGAATGGCCGGATCGGAATCCTTTCTGACAGTCGTGTCCAGATAGGTGTAGGCGGCAATCAAATCGAGATTGCCGGAGAGACTGGCGCGGCCTTCGATCTCAATGCCGCGAGACCGCACGCTCGCCGTCTGGACACTATAGAACGGATGGTCCGGGTCGGTCGTGCTGACGTTATCCTGCGTGATGTGGAAGCCCGACGCCGAGACGAAGCTGTTCATGCCTGGCGGCTGATACTTGACCCCGACCTCCGCCTGCCGTGCTTTGGTCGGTTGAAACGCATTGCCGGCATAGCCCGTGCCGAGCGTCGGCTCGAAGGAGGTAGAATAGCTGGCATAGGGCGCAAGGCCGTTGTCGAAGAGATAGACAGCCCCAACGCGGCCGGTGAAGACATGATCGTCCTGCTCCGCGCCGGTCGAGGTCAGGTGGTTCTTCGTCTTGATCGCCGACCAGTCCTGCCGTCCGCCGATCGTGAAGGCCCAACGCTCGATGCGGATCTGGTCCTGCGCGTAGATGCCGACACGGTTCCAGGTCTGATGATAGCGTTGCGCCAGCGGCGGCGCGGTGAAGGGCTGAGTGTAATCGGGCGCAAGATAGTTGATGGAGGGGATCGCACCAAATCCCGACGCCGCTGTACTGGCGGTCGATCCCTGATAGGCGAGGCCGATGAGAAGGGTGTGCTGCAGCGGACCGGAGCCAAACGAGGCCTGAGCCTGATTGTCGAGCGACATGCCATCGACATGCTCGCGCGACCAGGAAGCGGATCGAGCGAGGATGCTGTTGGTGGCGCCAAACGGCGCAAAATAGTCGCCCGCTACGCCTTCGAAGTGGGCGTCGACATGGGCGTAGCGCAGGTTCTGGCGCAGCCTCCAGACTTCACCGAAACGATGCTCGAAGGCATAGCCGAGCATATACTGCTGCCGATCGTAGCCATCGAAATTCGGCTGCCCGAGGAAGAAGCTGCGAGGAATTCGGCCGGCCGGATTAGGCAACGCCGTTCCCTGAGCGGGAAGCCAACCGGCAAAATTGTTTGCGGGATCGCTTTGGTAAAAGCCGAATAGAGTGAGGCTGGTCCTGGCATCTGGCGCCCAGGACAGCGTGGGCGCCAATACGATGCGCTGTTCCTTTGAAAAGTCGGCTTGGGTGTCGGCGCGGCGTGCAAGGCCGTTCAGTCGATAGGCCCAGGTACCGTCCTGAGTGAGCCGGCCGCCAAGATCGAATGCAAGCTCCGCTCGATTGCGATTGCCGGTCGTCAGCGTGATCTCGCGTGAGGCCCCGTCGTCAGGGCGCTTGCTGACCATATTGACGATACCGCCGGGGCTGGCCTGGCCATACAGGATCGAGGCCGGGCCGCGAAGCACTTCGATGCGCTCCAGCGGCCAGGGATCGATAACTTGCGTGGCCCAGTTCCCACCCTTCAGGAGCGGGAGACCGTCCACGAACTGCGGACTGGTTGCGGCAGCCGCGAAGCCTCCGAAACCCCGCAGGAACACGCTTTCGAGCACGCCGCCGACCCGGCTGTCGGCAAATACGCCCGGAGAATATCGCAAGCCGTCGCCGACACTTCTCACCGCTTGTTGGTCCAGTTGCGCACGTGTGATCACCGAGATGGCCTGCGGCACCTGAGTGATCGGGGTGGCGGTCTTGGTACCGGTACTGGTCTTGCGAGCGACGACCCCGTCTGTTCGCTCGGCGTCCGGGGGCAGAGTACCTGTGACGATAATCATCGAACGGACCGCAGGGTCATCGTCCTGGGCGCGAGCGACGCTTCCGGGTGCGCCAGCGATCAGCATCAGGCTCACCGGAATTGCCGATGCGAGACGCATGCCGTGCGGCAAGACGCACAGGCGGCCGAAGCATGGTGGACTCATATCGAAGAAACTCCGGGGGATCTCCCGCAACGCTATTGCGACTCGCTCGCAGTGTCAATAAACATAGGATGTTAGGATCACCCTGTAGGTGCCAACGGTAAGGAGTTTATTCGTGCCCAATCCGAGCTTCTCTCTCCATGACGTCACAGATTTCCCGCTGGTGCGGTTCCGCAGCGAGGCCGCCGATCCCGGCTATGGTCCCGCCTGGTGTGCGGAAATGGATGCGCTCCTCGAGGGCAGGGCGCGTTTTGTGCTGATCTATCCCAAGGCCGAGCGCGACGAGGCCCATGAAGACCGGAAGGCCCGCGGTGTCTGGTTGAAGCAGAACAAGGATCAACTCGTCGGGGTATGTCTGGCTTTGATCGTCGTTGAGCCCGACCCCGCGCGGCGCGCCGAACTGGAAGCTATGCTCCCCAACTTGGTGCGAGCCTTCGGCACGCCACAGGTCGCGACTGCCTCGACGGAAGATGCGCAGACCTTGGCGCGCCGCCTGCTCGCGGAGGAAGTGCTCGACGCCCGTTAAGCACTCGCCGGCGCCTTCGCCGTCGATGAGCGCGGCGCCCTAGTTGCCGATAATCGGCTTCAAGGCATCTATGATCGGAGCAACGACGGCGTGTGCAGCCTCAGCTGCCTGCTCCGGCTTCTGATCGCGGATTGCGGTCAGGATACGGATATGAGCGGCGAGGTCCGGCTCCGGAAGGTCGACCTGCGCGATGACGGCCGACGTGTTCGCGCGGACCGACGCTGCGAAGTAGCGATAGAGATCGGCTAAAGCCTCGTTGTGCGCGGCCTGCGCCACAGCGAGGTGGAACTCAGCGTCATTCTCAACGAAGGCTTCTGCATCAGATTCTTTGGCGAGCTCGCCACGTGCGTCGAGGAGCTTGGTCAGCCGTCCTACGTCTTCCTTCGTGCGTCTCTCAGCCGCCAGGCGCGCCGCCGCTGTCTCCAGAACGGCCCGCATCTCGAAGTGGTCCAGGAGGCTCGCCCGCGCAACACGGCGCATTACCTCGGCGGAATCGATACTAGAGCGGACATAGGTGCCGTCACCCTGCCGCACTTCGAGAAGTTTGGAGTGGGAAAGGACGCGAATGGCCTCCCGCACGGTATTGCGCCCGACCTGAAGCATGTCAGCCAGTTCCGCTTCTTTGGGAATGCGCTCGCCGACCTTCCATGCGCCGGTTTCCACCTGCGCGCGGATGAGATCGATGGCCGTCTCGACGAGGGAGCGACGCGGCGCATGGGGAAGTGCATTCGAGGCTAACATGACGACTTTTCTAGCATGAAAATCGGATGATCCCACCTATGGATGTCGCAGGTGGGGAAGGTAGCTCAACTGGATCCGGCTGCCGGCGAGATATGGCTCCTCCTGCCTAGCTGTGCGCCAAGCTGTCTCCCGCCTCGGCGGGCAGCCGCCAATAGGCGATCGTTGGTAGCAGCGTGAGCAGGGACGTGAAAACGAACGCCCACGTGGAATCAGCGACGGTGAAGCGGTGATCGACCGCCAGACTTCCACCCGCACTCAGGGTGCTCGCGAACCGCGAGCAAACCGCACCAAAGGCAATACCCAGGCCCGACGTCATCTGCTGCATTGTGCTCCTACCGTACTGGCCGAGCTTTTCAGCTTCTCCGTCCCGGCCGCCCCCTTTGGCAAAGCGGCCGACCCGGTGCCGCCAGCTGCTATTTGATGATCAGCTCGCTTCCCCGAATTCGGACGCGCGGCAGTTCATCTATGGAGAGATCGTCGATGCACCTGACATTTATCGCCCAGCCCTCGAAGGGTTGTTTGCCAGCTACCCGTTCCGCTTGTGTCAGCCGACTTGGTTTTCGAAAGGGCATGATCCCGCACGTTGGGCAGAAATAGTCCGCTCCCGTGCCTGTACCCCAAACATAGACGCTCAGGTCGGCCAATGGCGTGAGGAAACGTATCGCCTCAGGTGCGACGCGGAAGGAAAGTGCTCCTCGGCGCCGACAAACGGAACAGTCGCATTCTCTGACATGATCGATATCGGCTTCGACCTCGGATCGACTGCGCCCGCAGTGGCATCTGACGTGATGAAGCCGCATCGTCATTGAGCCGTCCCCTTTTGGTGCTTGGCGCATCGACACCACCCATCATGGAGCCACGATATATGGTCGCATCAACGGCGTTCCAGCTCGGTGCCAACCTTGAACTCTCACTTTTAGCGCGGGTTCTTGGCTCTATAGCCGGGCTGGGCGAAAGGATGGGCGTCAGAGAAAGCCGACAGCGCGAAGCAGCGCTTCGCCAGAGCCTCGACTTGTGGGTAGCTCGACAAATCCATGTGATACACTTCCGCCAGCGCCACCTGGCCCGCGATACCGATGTCTCCCACGGAAATGAACTCGCCCAGCGCAAACGGTGCAGGCGGACGCCTGAGGAGCAGCCTCTCATAGGTCGCAAGGCCCTCTGCCGTCCAATGCCGGCACCAGGCCTCAATGCCGCTGGAATCGGCCGCCAAGACATCTTTCAGATGCTGGCGCACCCGAGGCACCGTCAAAGGATGGACGTCGGCCGCAAGGACCATAGCGAGCGAGCGGGTATAGGCGCGCTCGAAGGGTTCGGCTGGCAAAAGTGGCGGTTCGGGCGCGATCTCGTCGAGATATTCGATGATCGCCAGCGACTGAAAGATTTGGCGGTCATCGTGGACGAGGGTCGGGACGACATGACCCGCGTTGATTTCGGCATAGGCAGAGTCGAACTGATCACCAGAAAGGAGATCGATATCGATTTCCTCATAGGGCAGCGCCTTCAGCGCGAGCGCAACACGGACGCGGAAGGCAGCGTTGGAACGCCAGAAGCCATAGAGTTTTAGTGTCATGTTACGCAGTCCTATCCGTGGTGGCTGAGCGCGGCAGCGACCGCCGGTCGCGCCTGCACTCGGTCCAGATAGGCGGAAAGATTTGGCCATTCTGCGAGATTGATTCCCTTGCCTGGCGCCCAGCGTGCGATGGCGAAGCAATAGGCATCGGCTCCGCAGAACTTGCTGCCGAGAAGGTAGTCCGAATTTTGCAGATGTTGGTCGAGATAGGTGAAGCGGTCAGCAATGCGCGCCGTCGCCACCGCCGCTGCTTGCTCCCCGTACTCGGGGTGAAACAGCCAGGGGCTAAAGCTCTTATGCAGCTCGGTACCAACGAACGTCAGCCATTCGATCTGGCGATAATGATCGAGCGTGGACCGCTCGCTGCATTCGCCGCCGATATATTGAAGGATGGCGACGCCCTCGGTCAGCAGGTCACCATCATCCAGTTCGAGCGCGGGCACATAGCCCTTGGCGTTGATTGCCCGAAAATCGGTCCCGTCAGCGAGTTGATGGGGGGTTGCGCGGATATCGACAGGAACAAGCGTCAATGCAAGACCCGCCTCTTCGGCGGCGATCAAAGCCGCCAGAGAGCAAGTGCCCGGTGCATAATAGAGTTTCATGACAGATTACCTCCTCAGAATGATGGCAATCTAGTCCTGGGATAGCATTCGGGAATTTGTCTTGTCGCAAGCGGCTCTTGTCAGCGCACAAGGGCCTGCTGAGCCAGGCTGTGATGCGGTCCCAAGCCAGCGGAAGCACGACGACAGCGCTCGATTGCGTCGCGGCGGCGCGTGTGCAGCTTGCGTCAGGCAGGTTTTAGATTGAAGTTATTCAACTCCATTAGCCGTTATCAATGGTAATTACACAATAATATTGAGTATTCAGCGCTATGACGCGGAGATAATGTTCATCGTATGTCGCATGATTCGATTCACTTACCCCCGGATATAAAGGCTACCCGTCCGCCCAGGACCCGTCAATCATTACAAACGCCGCTGGTTACTTCATAGTCCCGATTTTAGGATTATCAGGACTGTTGCGGGCTCGCAATGCAGACTTGCAAACATGCAAATACTCTGCGGCAAGATGTGCGGCTAAAACACGTAACGATCTCGTGAGACGTCAGGAGGAGGTCGCCCCATGCAATCCAGGGATAACGCCTGCGGCATTTATCTCATCGTCAAGAGCGGATTATCTTACGAACTTGCACATGCGGGCACGGCCAGGAATTTCCCAATATCAGGAATGGGAGTTGATGGACATATGCTGACGCGAACAGTCGCAGAAACAAATGGCAGGCGCCGGAGAAGCGAGGACGAGGTTGAGGAACTTTTTGGTCGTCTAACTGGGCGTTGGACACTGCAAATATTGGTCTCTCTCAGCTGCCAAGAGCAACGGTTCAGCACGATACGAAAATCTATACCGAAAATAAGCGCCAACGTCCTGACGGTTCGGCTTCGCGAGCTGGAGGCAACCGGGCTGGTCCGTAGAGAGCTGGGCAAAGCTCCTTGCTCATTTCCAACTTATCAGCTTGGTCCGCTCGCTCTGCATCTCCGCCCGGCTCTCGAATGTTTAGCGCGGTGGAAAAGTGACATTGCCGTCGTTGACCCTGCGGATGTTGTTCAGAATCAGAAGCGGAGTTACCTCTGCTCGCACAATAGCCTAACGCCATCTTCCTGCAGCACTGCCGGTCAATAATCTTGAGCAAGCTTTAGCGAAGATGCCAAGTGTAGAAATCGGGCGGCACTACTTTTATCACAAGAGCGACCTCCGTAAGGCAATCGCGATATCGACGTTGATGGCATGGAGCGCGACGTCGCCGGCCGGTGTGAGCAAACGGATGGCGTTCGCGCCAGAAAGAATAGCGGTCCAGCCGATCGGTTGTCCGACAGCACATCGGCGGAGTGGGTGGTGACTACGGAAGCCGGAGGTAAATGATGACGAATCTGCGTTCGGTTATGCTGCGCGAAGCGAGGGGGCAGTGAAGCCCGGCGGTCTATCATCAGCCGATCTGACCGACGCTATGCTCCAGCGTATTGCGAAGCTCGCAACGTCGTGTCAGCCGGCTACCGACTGGCCGCGGCGGCAACATTCGCTGTGAGCGGCGAGATGGGCGCTGAGATTGCCGCTCCTCACGGCCTCATGGTCGGACACCCACGTCGCTGGTTTGCGCTGCCTGTGCTCCTCACGGGCGCGTTCCTCCCGATCCTCGACTTCAATGTGGTCAATCTCGCGTTGCCCTCGATCCAGCAGGGATTAGGCGCCACAGCCGGAGACGTTCAGTTTGTGATATCCGCATATGCCGCGACCTATGCTGTTTTCCTAATTACCGGCGGGCGGCTCGGTGACTGGCTCGGCAGAAAACGTATGTTCCTGCTCGGCGTGGCAGGATTCACATGCGCCTCGCTCCTTTGCGGACTTGCTACGTCGCCTGATATGCTGATCGCAGCCCGTGTCCTCCAGGCGTTGACAGCGACGGGAATGGCGCCCCAGGTGCTTGCCTCAATCCGGGTTCTATTCCCACCGGCAGAACAGGCGACTGCGCTCGGTCTCTACGGAGCGACATTCGGCCTTGCGAACATCATGGGACAGATATTGGGCGGCCTCTTGGTCTCGGCTCACCCGTTCGGGCTTACCTGGCAGACAATTTTCCTGATCAACATTCCAGTCGGCCTCTTGGCGTTCGCCGGAGGATGGCTGTTCCTCGCCGATACCCGCGCCGAGGATGCCGGGCGGCTTGACTTGGGAGGGGTCGCCCTTCTCTCGTCGATGCTCGGCCTGCTGGTCTATCCTCTGGTCGAGGGCCGCGAGGCAGGATGGCCCATCTGGGCCGTTTGCATGCTTGCGGCTGTGCCGGCCATGCTGGCCGCATTCATCGCTTTCGAACGGCGCGTAAAGATCTGACGCCGATGGCGGCCGGCATGCGAACCCTGCCGTTCGGCATTGGCTATTTCCTCGCCTCGTTCGCTGCGGCCGCGCTGATGGCGCGCTTCGGGCCTCGCGCCCTGACGCTTGGATTTGCTGTGCAGGTCGTTGGATTTGGCGCGTTGGCAATTGCTGTTGTCGTGGATGTGGTGAGCATGCTCACACCCGCTTTGATCGTCGCCGGCGTCGGATTCGGCATCGTCATGCCGTCGGTGATCAAGGCCGTGCTTGGTGGAGTTGATCAGCGCCATGCCGGGCTGGCCTCTGGCGTGGTCATCTCCACGTTCCAGATTGGCTCCGCCCTCGGTGTGGCCATCGTCGGCGGGATATTCTTTAGCATCCTTGGCACCGGCAGGAGTCCTGCTGATCATGCTCATGCCTTCGCGATCGCACTCAGCTGCAACGTCGCGCTGCTCGTGCTCGGCGGACTCTTGTCTCTATGGCTTCCTGACGATCCGATGTCCTGACCCATCGCCTGTCCGCTGGTTCTCACCCAAGGCGGTCTATCTGCGGGCGGCTGACTCGGCGATGGTTTCCATCGTCAGGTCGGTAACTTGAAACAAAAATCGCGGTCTTCCAACTCGGAGCTCGCGTAGTCATTGCTCCGATGAGAGATCGCGATCGAGCTCCGGGGGCAACTGTGATGTTCAGCCGAGCGCGATGGGCTGTCGTTTACGGATCATGGCGTTGAGGATGACGAGGAGTTGTCTGGCGACGGCGATGAGGATGGTCTTGGGAGCCTTGCCCTTGGCGCGCATCCTGTCGCGCATGGCGGTGAGAGCTGGGATGCGTCGTGAGGCGTTGAGGGCGGCGATATAGAGCGCTTCGCGGACCTTGCGCCTGCCGCCCCAGATACGACGAGCGCCGCGCCAGGTTCCGCTTTCACGTGCATGGGGAGCGAGGCCGGCGAGGGACGCGATTTTTCGCCGGCAGAGCGTACCGAGCTCTGGCAGTTCGCCGAGCAGGGTGGCGAGGACGGTAGGACCGATGCCGGGGACGGCAGCGAGCAGGCTGGCTTGTTCGGATAGGGCCTGATCCTCGGCGATGAAGGTTGCGATCTGGCGGTCGAGCGTGGCGATCTGCTGGCCGAGCAAGGTGATCATGGCCTCTATGGCCTGGGCGATTTCGGGCTGGCCGGCGCTGTGGCGATGCAGCTTTTCGGCTTTGCGCATGTCGACCAACTGCCTGCGGCGACGCAGGAAATCGGCAAGACGTGTGCGGGCTGGGCTAAGCGGTATTGTCGCAGGCAGATCCAGCGCCGCGCCCATCTGGGCCAGGACGCGGGCATCGACGCGGTCGGTCTTGGCCAGCGTCCCGGTCGCCCTGGCGAACTCGCGTGCCTGTCGAGGATTGACGCGCGAGAAAGGGTGGCCGCGCGCTGCCAGGGCGGCGATCAGGTCGCCGTCGCAGCCGCTGGTGGCCTCGAAGACGATACGGACATCATGGTCGAGTGTGTCGAGCCAGGTGCGGATGGCATCTGGCATATTGTCGATCCGGCCGACCTTCCCAGAAGGCAGATCGCAGGTGTCGATGAAAGCACGCGAAAGGTCGCAGCCGATGACGGCTTGTGGCATGGTAAGGCTCCTGTCCATGTCGTGCGGGATCAGCAGTCCCAAGCAACTGTTCAGGTTGATGACCAAGCGGAAGGGACCCTTGCTCCCTATCGGGCTCCAGACCCTCGGGGGGGACGGGCTCCCTTCCGCAACCTCTTCATACCATCATCGCATAAGACAGGGGGGGGGGGGCGTGCATGGGCGCCTCCCGGCTTATTTGTGACGTGATGCTGCTCGTACCGAAGACCTGGGGGCATTAGCAGAAGCTTTATCTGCTATCGACGCCATTGAAGCTCGCAATCGTCACGTGGTTTGCAACGCCCTTGCCTAGAACTGACGCTCACGCGTCAAGGTGCGGAAAAGCCGTCTGGTTAGCCGTCCGTCTTCGATGTCAGCGAGAGCCACCTCGACCACGGGCGCAATCTGCTCGAGCGTCCGCCGCACTCCAGCTTTGAGCGCGAGATAGTTGGGCGCGGATCCACCCATAGCTTGAACGATGATCTGGCGCAGCTCTCCGCTTCTGCGCGACCGAGCTTCGACGATGAAGTCGGGGCGGCCGGAGCCGAGAGGCGTCAGGATATCAAAGACCGGCTTCTCGATCGCGAGATCGATGCCGGCCCGATCGAATGCTCTCCTGGCACCGAGAATCGCGCGGAGAACAACCCGCTCGAAGTCGGACTCGACCGGCATGAAGCGGTTACCGGAATAGATTGGCTGTGCGTAGGCGCGCAGCGGGGCATAGCCCCGGGCCTCGGGATATTCACCGAGGACGACGATGACGAGATACGGGCCCTGGATCCGATTGCCGCGCACGGACGGCGACTGGATGCGGTTGGCGATCGTCAGCGGCTCGCACCCCGCGGCCTTGAGCAGGGTGCCTTTGAACTCCGGGGCGAAGAGCGTAAGGAAGCCTTGCGGCGCGTGGCCCGGCGGCCATCGCCGGGAGAGCTCGCGGATGCTGGCATAGGCACGTTTGCTATGGAGCGCGTCGCCATGGGTCCAGAGAGCTCGGCCGAGTTCGATGCCCGGCGCGATTTCGATCTTCGCCGCAGCCGCGACGAGCGCGCGGAACTCGTGGACGATCGACCGTTCGGCCCGTTCCTCGGTCATCGGCGGCGCGATGTTGAGGCCCGCATTGTTCAGGAGGCGCCAGAGGAGGCGAGCGAGGCGCGGTACAGAGGCACTGCGCGTCCTGTCGTCGCTCGCATCGTCTAGGGGGCGCTGAGCGAGCTTTTCCGGTGCTGGCCGCAGAACCTCGAAATAGCCGACTGGCGAATCAGCCGGGGTGAGCGCGCTGCGCGTCTCGGTGATCCTGTTGGTCACCTGGTCGCGGAAAAACGGGCACGTCGAGCGGTGCTCCGGGCGCTTAGCGTTGGTGAGCCGTCGCAGATAGTAAGTCTCGGCTTCGGAGAGGAAGGCTGGCGTCAGGATCGGCGGCGACGTCTCGGCACCCAGACAATCGCAGGCGATCCATTTGGCGCCGATCCGGGCTTGCTGGACGAGCATGATGCCGGCGTCCTCATCGTGGCGTGACCCTTCGCCGATATACCAGCGCACCAACGCACTTCGGAGCTCGACCGGAAGGGGGATGCGGGTTTTGCCGAGCCCGCCGCTGTGACGATCGATCAACCACATGGAGAGGCCTGTCAGGCTTGTTTAGGCCGATTCTTCCGAAGTTGCGCGCGATTGACAACACCAATCGCGTTGACCTCCACTTTCGGAATTGTCGAAAGGGAGCACCTCATGAGGCCGATTTATCTCGCAAGCGCTGCGTTGCTCACCCTCGGCTGCGGAGCTACGGCTGAAGCCGCCGCGAAGCAGCACGGGCACCGCAAGGTGGAGGTGATCGTGATGGGAGCGACCGGGCGCGCGTCGTCGAAAGATGGCCTTGCAGCCGAGGTAGTGACGGGCGCCAAACCCGCATCGCCTCCCGATCTCGCGCCAATGCCGGCGGCTTTTCGAACCCATGATTTGAGCCGCCAGTGGGTCGCATTCCAAATGGCCAACAGCTTCAGCTCAAGCACCATCGGCCGCGGAGGTGAGGTAAGTACCCCGCCGACGGCAGCCCCGGCAGGCGTGGTCCCTGCCTCGCCGGCTGTCGCAATCCCACGGTGGATGACGGAGGGAGCATCCTTCGCGAGCGCTCCAACGAGCTTCTCCCCGGGATGCGCGGCAGCAAACTATCGGCCGTCGGGGTTTCTTGATCAGCGGACGGAATATCGGCGGCTCGGCTATTACGGAATAATGAGCAGCATCGCGTGTGAGTACGGGATACCCGTCAGCCTGTTCGATGCGATGATCATCCGGGAGAGCGGTTACAACGCCGACATCTACTCGGCCAAGAACGCATTCGGCCTCACGCAGCTCATGTCGAGCACGGCCGCCGGCATGGGTGTCGATCGGTATGACGTGGAGCAAAACCTACGCGGAGGCGCCCGCTACCTGCGACAGCAGCTTGATCGCTTCGGTGCCGTCCATCTGGCGCTGGCAGCCTACAATGCCGGTCCTGGCCGGGTGAAGGCTGGTGTCATTCCTAGAATCGCAGAGACGCAGGACTATGTCGACAACGTGCTCACCAACTGGCAGCGATTGGCGGGTCTGCCGCGCGGCGCAACGGTGCAGGGCGTGTCCGCGGGAGCTATCGCCACGTCGCGCGCGATCGGCCGGGTGGCAACGGTTTCTTCATATTAGGTGAGAGCCGCATTAGGGCCATAGGGTCAGATGCCGAGGAATGAAGTCTGGGTGAGACTGGCTCTTCTAGCCATGACCGCTCCCACTTCCTTGACCAGCTTCTCGATGACCGCCTGACGGAGCGGCCCGGCCCATTCCTTACGGATCTCGGTCCCATCCATGCCCTCGATCTCGTCCAGGGCATCCACGAGCATACCGGGAAGTCCCTTGAAGAGTTCGGTTAGCATCGCGATCGAGGTCTGAAAGCGTTCGTCGTGGAAGAGCTTGGGATCGCGATAGGTCTCAAGAGCGATCACCGCTTGCACGACGTTGATGTCCAGGGCACCGAGAATGTCGAAAAACTCACGAAGATAGATTGGCGTGCGCTTGGCGGGATCGCTGTGGAGCAGCAGCCCGATGCGGGTTTTGCTGATGCCAGTTTTTAGCGCAAGCTTGCGCTGCCCGATGTTTTTCTCGGACATTGCTTGATGGATCAGCGGAACGACGTCCCGCCTCTCGATGCCGCCTGACGAACAGCAGGCGTCCTCCTCGATTCTGGCAAGGGATGACAAATCAATAGGCCCCCCGGTTGCTCACAGAGCAATCGAAACACAGGGGAGCATGGTTAGCAAGCCTCGGGGCTGCTTGTGTAACTGCCAGGGGCGTCGCCGCTACTATCGTAACGGGATCACGTTGTTCGTCCGGTCTTTGCCGCAGCACCCAATAACTCCGGTGTTATCGGCAGTGTTCAAGCCAATTCGGGAAAGAATTCTAGCCGCCTTTTGACCCACCACAAAATGGAACAGTACAATCGACAACGCGTCGGTCATTGCCAGTTCTTCATCAAGCAACCCGCTGAGCAGACGACGCACGTCTTCGAGACTCGCGACGCACGGTTTGCTTAGGCTGAGCGAAATTCGAACGTCGCCCTGCGAGGAAATAGCCGAGCGATAATCCCTGAGTGTTTCGAGAGAGAGATCGTCCGCGATGGTGGTGGCATCAGTCTCGTCGGCAAGGATGTCCTCGAGCGTCTGGTAGCTCCTCGTCGCGTTCGAACGGAGGTGAAGCGCTTCAGTGGTCAGGCTGAAGAGCTGCTCGGAGATGTCGAGCGTCAGGATCGTTTGACCTGCCTTCATTGCGTCGCCACCGAGGGGTCCTTCTTCTGCGTAGATCGCTTGAATTGCCGTTGCTCCGATTAAGATCTGCTGACCAAAATGCCCGCTACACGGTTAGCGAAACTAACTCTTATCGATCTAGCCAGCAAATATCGCAGTCGAATCCGACTCGAAAAAGATGGCGCCCCGCAAGAAGGGGCGGAATGGCCCTATAAATGGGGCAGATTGCCCTGCTTGGAGGGGCATATTGCCCCGACTGCCGGGGCAGGCGAGGCACCGAATCAAATATTTCCCCGTTGCTGGCTGAGGCCGGCGGGAACTTCGTTGCGGGCGATCGGCGGGCGAGGCCAGCCTTCGAATGGGCGCGGATCAGTCGCGTTCCGATTGAAGGGAAACTCTCATGCAGTCTGTCATCAAGCACAGCGGTCGTGCGGAGCTGGCGATCTTCGCTTTCGTGGCGCTCGCGTTCGCATTCTTCTACCTCGCCGGCCCGGCCTTTGCCGGTGCCGACACCACTTTCGATACGGCCCTGACAAAGTTCACCGACTTCCTCGAGGGCTCGGGCGGCAAGATCATCACCGTGCTTTCGCTCGCCGGCGGAGTCGTGGCGCTCGCCTCGGGGCGCTTCTCGATGGGTCAGATCGCGATCCCGGTCGGCGTCGGTGTTGGCGCGGGCACGGGCGTGCCGATCGTCACCTCCACCGTCACGGCAACGATCTAATCAGGCCAAGGGCCGGCCGGAATAGCAGTTCCGGTCGGCCTGCGGGGAGGGTGGTGCTATGGCCGCAGACAAGTACGTCATTCCGTCTCATCTGGATGATCCTGAGCTAATCGGGCTGTGGACGCTGGATGAGTTCCTGGCGATGGTCATCCCGTTCGTCTGGGGTATCCTGTCTCAGCACATTCTCATCGGCATGCTGCTTGCGGGCGCGGGTTGGTGGGGACTGAAGAAGGCTAAGGCAGGGCGGGCGACCTCCTGGCTGTTGCACATGGCCTATTGGCATCTTCCGGCCGGGTTCACCGGCATGAGGGCCACGCCACCCTCCTATCTCCGCTTGATGGCTGGCTGACATGGAGCTCTCCTACACCCATGCTCAGAGCCAGCGGGTTCTTAGGCAGCGCAACCTGCTGGTGATCGTTGCAGGCATCCTTGGCGCCCTCTGCGCGATTCTCGGGCTTGTGACTGCCACCCGCGATCGAGAGATCGTATTGCAGCCGATCCTGGGGTCGCCGCTGGTCGTAAGTTCCTCCGGCGTCTCACGACAGTATCTTGAGCTCGTTACCCGCGACACCGCGGTGCTGACGCTCGATCGCAGCCCGGCGAACCTAGAATATTGGATGAAGTCGGTCCTCGAGATCACCGCGCCGAGTGCGCAGGGGAAGATCCGCGCCGACCTCATGAAAATCGTGAATGAGCAGCGCGGATCGTCGATCGCCCAGTTCTTCACGATCCAGACGATGGAACTGGACACCAAGAAGCTGCAGTCGATCGTCACCGGCGACCTGCACACGATCGTGGGGAACAAGGTCGTCTCCAACGAGCGCCGCAGCTTCCGCTTCGATTGGCAATATTCCGGCCTGTCATTGAAGCTCGTGGGCTTTGGAATGGTGACGACCGGCAAGGAAAAGGATCAGTGATGTCGGTCTACGTCATCGGCGCCGCCACCACCGGCGCGGTCTTCCTATCGCGCTACTATTGCATGTTTAGCCGCATGATCGGCGTCGCGCTGCTCGCCGTCTGCTTCATGCTTGTCGCCTCGCCTGCATGGGCGGACCAGACGGTGATGGCTGCCGACGGGAGCCAAGTGGACTGTGCCGCCTCGGCTAAGGACCTCACCAGGATCAGCTTGGTCGAAGACGAGTTCGCGTCTGTCTCGAAGATCTCGACGGGGAACCCACAGGACGACTTTTCGGTGGTCAACGAGCCGGTGCGGGGCGACATCTACCTGTCGGTGCCCGAGGGGTTCGCCCGGCCGGCACTGTCGTTCTTCGCCACGAGCAAGCGTGGCTATGTTTACAAGATCGTGTGCCGGATCGCCGGCGAGCAAGCCGTGCAGCTCTTCATCTCTAACCCGGCGATCGCGAAGGCGAAGGCCGATGAGAATGGGGCGCCGCAGGTCACCGCGATCGCGCCGAGCCCCCAGGAGGCGGCCGTCGAGCTCGTTCAGGCGATGTATTCGAACAGCATCGCCGACGGCTACGAGATGCGTCAGCGCACGCTGCGCCCGGTCTATGTCGGCAACCTCAAGGTCCAGATGATCGCCGAATATCGGGGATCCGATCTGACCGGCCGTGTCCTCCGCATCGAGAATCGCGGCCCCGAAGCCATCTCGCTCACCGAGGCGACGGTCGCGCCTAACAGCGCGCTCGCCGTCTCGATCGCCGAGCCGAACCTCAAACCTGGGATGGTCACGACGGCCTACCTCGTCTCGCAAAACGGGAGGCAGTGACATGGCCTGGACAGACATCTTCCGACGTAGGCGCGAGCCTCTGGACGGCGGCGGGGAAGAGGACGGCGTCTCGCCGATCTCAACGGACCTCTCGGCAAACGAGAGCGTGCGAAAGAAGCAGAGAATGCTCCTCGCCGGCGTCGCCGGGATCGGGCTCATAGCTTCCTCCTTCTGGATCTTCGGAGGCGACGACAAGTCGACCGGCGACAACACCAGCGAGACGGCCAAGGTCGAGGTGTCGACCAAGGACATGGTCAACAAGAACCTCAATCAGCAGGAGTGGATGGCCCTCTCGGAAAACCAGATGCAGTCGGTCGAGAACCAACTGAAATCGGTGAACGGGCAGCAGCAGCGGATGGACCAGCTTGCGCAGCAGGTCGAGCTGCTCCGCGGCGAAAACCAGGCGATGCGGGCCGACGGCTCCCGCGTCTTGTCGGCCTATCAGCAGGAGAATGAGGCGTTGCGCCGCGAGGTCGCTTCTGCCCGGTCCGCGCCGCCGCCTGCCCCCACTACGGGTCCGAGCGCCATGTACGGGCCAAACGGCACCCAGGCCTATCAGCGTCCTGACGGTGCCGGTGGTGCCGGTCGCCCGATGCCGATGGCGGGCGGTGCCGAGGTCAAGCTGGTGAGCTTCCAGACGTCGGATACCAGCAATGCGACCAAGGTCGCGAAAGGCACGACCACTTTCAGCGACAGCATCAATTACCTGCCGCCGAACAGCTTCGCGAGCGCCAAGGTGATCGTGGGCGTTGACGCCAGCGCCGGCGTGAACAGCCAGACCGATCCGCTGCCGGTCGTCTTGCGCGTCACAGGCCCAGCACGCTCAGTCTATCAGAACGGCCGCCTTCTCACGACGAAGATCGAGGGCTGTCTCGTGAACGGCGCAGCGCGCGGAGAGCTGTCGAGCGAGAAGGTCTACGTCAAGCTGCAGAAGATGACGTGCCCGCAGCCGGGCGGTCGTTACGCGGTCTCCGAGGTCAAGGGCTTTATCGCCTTTGGCGGTAAGACAGGCGTGCGCGGCCGCGTGGTCAGCCGCGAGGGATCGCTCGCGATGCAAGCGTTCCTGGCCGGCTTGGTCAGCGGCGGAGGCAACGCACTCAACAGCGCCTTCAATCAGCCGCTCGCGAGTATCTCGGCCGACGGGGAGGGGGGCATCAATCGCACCCCGAATCTGGGAAGTGTCGGTCTGCGGGCCCTTGGGGGTGGCGCACAGGAATCGGGCAAGGACGTCTCGAAATATCTGATCGAGCGCGCCGAACAATACCAACCCATCATCGAGATGCCGACCGGCATCGATGTCGAAATCGTCTTCCTGGAGGGTGTTTATGTTCGCAACTAATCGTTTGCGTGCGCTCCGTGCGCTTGCCCGCCCCGCACCGGCCATCGCGGCCGTCGGTGCGCTTTGCATCGCGGGGATTGCGCTTGCGGCCGACGTTGCCGGCAAGGATGAGACGAAGGTCGCTGCACTGCTCAAGACGCGATTGCCGAAGACGCCGCTGACCAAGGTCGATTGCGAGAAGATCGAGGGCCTGTGCGAGGTCACCGCCGGCGCGAACCTATTCTACGTCAATCACGGAGCGCGGTATCTGATCATCGGCCGCGTCTACGACATGGAAACGCGCCAGGATCTGACCGCGGCGCGCCTGCTAGAGATCAATCCCGACATGCTCGTGGGCGGCGCGGCGAAGGCAAACGCTGCCGCTCCCGATGGCAGCGAGGAAAGCGAAACGACGACACCGATAAGCGGGTCCAGGAAAGTCACCTCGCCGGCCCGTCCCGTCGCGCTGAACCTGTCGGGCCTGCCGCCGGAGGGCGCGATCATTTGGGGCAACCGGGCCGCCAAGCAGAGCATCACGATCTTCACCGACTTTCGCTGCGGCTACTGCAGGGCGCTCACCAACGTCCTCCGCGGGATGGACGTAAAGGTAGTCGAGCGCCCGATCTCGGTGCTGGGCAGCCGGGACGTCGCCGACCGGGTCTATTGCTCCAAGAATCAGGAGCAGGCACTTCACGCGGCCTATGCCGGCGAGCCGTTCAAGGCGCCGGCGGCGTGCGACACCAAAGGTCTCGATGCCAACGAGCAGTTCGCGCGGGAGCATGGCCTAAACGCGACGCCGATTATCGTCCGCGGCGATGGCGCCGTGCTCGAGGGTTATCGGCCGAAGGAGTTTCTCGAGGCTTGGCTGCGCGGAGGCCAGTCGTGATGGACTCCCCCTCGCAACGGCGGCCACTGCTGTTTGGCTCGTCTGCACTTGTCGTGCTGGCTTTGCTCAGCGGCTGCACGACCTTTGGCGGCAATGTAAAGGGGAGCTTCTCCTGCGCGGCGCCCGACGGGATATGCGCGCCGTCTTCGTCGATCGACGATAGAGCCCTCGCGATGATCGCCGGGGAGGCAGGGGCGTCAGAGATGCCGGTGGCCGTGCCGGCGCGTCGTTCCTCGTCCCGGACCACGCGCACCGCCTCGACGGGCCAGGTCGTTCCGGCCGCACCGCTCGATGCGCGCCGCACTCAGGAGCGCGTGCTCCGGATCGTCTTTCAGCCCTATATCGATGAACGCGGTCGGCTCCACGAGGCGAGCGCGGTACATGCCGTCGTACAACTCGGCGAATGGCAGCAACAGGCGCTCGCCGATACGACGTCGATCCCCGAGCGCAATTCGCAGGCTTCCGTCGCTCGACCGGAATCGCTGGCCGATGCTGTCGAACGCGCTGACCTTGCGACGATCCAGACCGGAGGTGTCGATCCCAATCTCCCCGATCCTGCGGCTGTTGCCGCGGCGCGTGCTCGGCGCGCCGATCCCGTCAAGGCGATCCAGGACGACGTTGCGGCCCGCCTAGCCCCCAAGGCGGGCCGCACACCAGCTCAGTCGGCTATGGGAGTGACGAAGAGACGGGCGGAGACCAAGAGCGTGGAGAGCGCGGTTCCGCCTGCGCAGGCGGGTGAGCCGAAGCCTCCGGCCAGCGCCTCCGTCGAACGGCCGGCTCCAGAGACCAAGGCCACACCGAGGCTGCCCACTCCCACGACTGCCGCTGCGGAGGCGCTCACCCGGGTCAAGGCATCACCTGAGTTCCCAGCGAAAGCTGCCCAGGCGGAAAGCGACGCTCGAGCGGCGGGCCAGACGGGTCCGGTGCCGCAGAGCAACTCCAAGGTGCAGTCGACGGTCAGGGCCCCTGGGTTCCCGGCCATCGTCCCCGAGGAGAACTGAGATGGCACGGGGCTTCCTGGACGAGATGCTGTCGGGCATCTTTGGCGACAGCAAGCGACCGGACGCGCAGCGGCCGGACCTCGCCATCCCGATGCTGGCGCATTGGCTACCCTATCGCAGCTACGACCCCAAGACCGGCATATTCTACAACAGCGCCTCGCGCGGTTTCGTCATCGAGGCCGCCCCGTTGGTCGGCGCTGACGAGCGCACCGGTGAAATCCTGTCGCAGTTTCTGTCGGAAGGCATCCCGGCACCTGGGTGCCTGCAGATCCACCAATGGATGTCGCCGCGCATCGGAGAGCGCCTGTCCAAATGGTACCTCCCCCGATATTCCGCGCGTGGCGTCTACGAGCGCATGGCCAAACATCGGGTCGACTTCCTGACCGATGGCGTCTGGGAATCGCTGTCGGCCGACGCGCCCTTTTGTCTTCGCAATCACAGGGTCGCGCTCTCCTATTCGACGCCGGAAACGTCCAACATCTCGGTCGAGCAGATCACGTCCCTGATGGATGGGCTGATCTCGGCGCTTCAGTCGATCAACGTCGCGGCTCGTAAAATGGACCCGGTCGCGCTCATCGGATGGATCGACGACATAACCTCTCCGACTACGGCCGCCGGCGAAGATGCGGTCAGCTACAATCCACTCGACCCCATCGCCGACCAGGCGATCCGCCGGGATATCGAGCTTCATATTGAGCCTGACCGGATGCTCCTGCGGACGGAGCGCTTCCGCCCCACGGGCAAGACGCTGAATGGTGCGCCGGAGATCGGTGAGATCTACCCAGACGTGTTCGACGTGCGCTCCTTTTCGGTGCGCAACCTGCCAACGCGTTGGGCGCCCTGGGATGTGGCGCGGCTGATCGGCGACATGTTCACCGACAAGTTGCGCATGCCGTGTCCGGTTGCGACGAACCTCTGCATTGAATTCCCTGACCAGCAAGCCTCGGCGAGCAAGGCCGGCTACAAGTTCATGCGAACGACAAGCCTGGCCGATTCAAAGTCGTCCCGCTTCCTGCCGCAGCTTCGCGAGCAGTCCCAGGAATGGCGACACGTCAACGAAGAGATCCGTCAGGGTCGCAAGCTCGTGCGAGTGTTCTTCAGTGCTACGTCCTTCTCGCCGAAGGGAAAGGGTGACAGCAACGAGCGCGTGCTCAAATCAGTATATCGGGCCGCCGGCTGGGATCTACTAGACGACCGCTACCTCCAGGTCATGGGACTGCTGTGCGCAATGCCCATGACGATGGCCAATGGGCTGTCAAAGGACCTCGAGCGCATGAAGCGGATGCGCACGCTCCTCACGACGACAGCCGCGAACCTCGCCCCGTTGCAGGGCGAGTATCTCGGGGGGAACATTCCCCATCTGCTGCTGATCGGACGCCGCGGCCAGCCCTTCTTCTGGAGCCCGTTCGAGAACAGCGCTGGCAACCACAATGTGGCGGTGTTCGGCAAGTCGGGCTCGGGCAAGTCGGTCGCGCTGCAGGAGCTTTGCGGTTCGCTGTGCGGGGCCGGCGCGCGCGTCGTTGTGATCGACGACGGCCGTTCCTTCGAGCATTCCGCCAAGCTGCAAGGCGGAGCCTTTGTCGAGTTCACGATGAGCTCGGGCTTCTGCCTCAACCCCTTCTCGATGATCGACGAGGCGCAGGCCGGCGAAGACGAGGATTATCTCCTCGACTGCATGGCGATGCTGAAGGCGATCATCAATCAGATGTCGCGCCACATCAACTTGCTGGACGATACGGAGCGGGGCCTGATCGACGGCGCCGTGAACCAGGTCTGGGAGGCACATGGCAGCCGGGGTTCGATAGACCTCGTCATAGAGGCGCTCGAGGCAACGGGAAATGGTCTCGCGGCTAACCTCGCCATTGCGATGCGACCCTTCTCCTCTGGGGGCACCTATGGCCGATTCTTCCAGGGCGAGGTGTCGTTCGAGCTGGAAGCGCAGCTCACCGTTTTCGAGCTGTCGGACCTTTCCGCACGCGAGGAGTTGCGCAGCGTCGTGCTGACGGCGATCATGTTCATGTCGCAGCAGATGATGCGCAAGCTGGATCGCTCGATCCCGAAGGCGCTCCTTCTCGACGAAGCGTGGCAGATGCTGCGCGGCGGCGCGATGGCTGACTTCATCGAGACCTATGCTCGCACCTGCCGGAAATACGGCGCCTCGCTGGTGACGGCGACCCAATCGCTCAACGACTATTACAAGTCAGCGGGATCGGTCGCGGCGCTCGAAAACTCCGACTGGTTCGTCATCCTTCAGCAGAAGCCGGAGACGATCGCGGACTTCAAAAAGCACGATCGCTTCGAGATGGATGATTATACGGATGCTCTCCTGCGCTCGCTCAAGCGCAACGGTTTCGAATATTCCGACATCATGATCAAAGGGCCGGACACCCTCGCGGTGGGGCGCCTGGTCCTCGATCCCTACTCGGCAACGCTCTTCTCCTCGAGCCCGAAAACGTTCGCCGCGATCGACGCGCTGATCGCCGAGGGCTTGAGCATGGATGAGGCGATCGAACGGATCGCGTTCCCGGATAATCCGGAAAAATGGGTGAGCAATCTCGTCCAGGCGGACGAGGTCGCGATCGCGGCGGAGTAGGGGCTATGGCGACGCAACCCGACCAGGCGCATCGCCGGTTCGTGGGCCTCACACGGCGGGAGTGGCAGAGCGTGCTCTACTTCAGCCTGCACGGTGTCGGGTTCGTGGCTTCCACGCTGCTCATCACATGGGGCCTGTTCTTCCTCTTCTTCCTCGCGATCGGCGGCTTCTCGTTCGATGGCTTCATCCACCAGCTCAACAATTTCACGACCCGCTACGTCGCGGCCGACCAGGCGCGCACGGGCGCATTCCTCAACATGTTCGCGATTGCGCACATGATCCTTTCCACTGCCGTCATCGCCTTTCGCGCCGAACGTCTCCTGCCCCGACGCGATGAGGAGGGAGCCCCACGCCATGGCTGATCAACCCCAGCTCGACCTTCCCGTCCCACCTTCCGCGCCTCAGACCCGCGCAGCAAAGCGCAGGGTTGGATTTGGCGGTTTCACGCGTCCACAGATCGTCGTTGGCCTGATAGTGATTGCGGCTATCGTCTGGGGCATGTGGGTGACCCGGGCGCTGACCCAGCCGAATGAGGATCACATCGTCTCGGCGAGGTTGTCTGCTCTGGTGGGCGATTATGTCGAGGCGCAGCGCTTTTCGGGGTCACCGCCTGATCGCGTCCGTGCAGAGATGCAGGCGTTCATGTCGTCGCTCGACAAGGAGCTGCAGCGCCGAAGCCAGCATGGACAGATCGTCCTGGTCGGTGAAGCGGTCCTCACGAAGAATGTCCCGGACATCACCGACAGCCTGAAGAAGGCTGTTTTCGCCTCGGGCGTGCCCGAACCCAAGCGGATGTCCGTCGAGGAGATGCAGCGCCTGCAGGACCTATCGGCCGCGCAGTCCGCGCTTGCGGCCCCTCGGGCTCCGGCGCCCGCGACGCCGGCCGCATCTATTGACCCCATGGCGGGCGTGCCGGGGGTGGACCCGCAGATGTCTGCCGGGTCGCCTTTACGGTCTTCGCAGATTCCGTCGCGGGCATCAGGCGCATCGGTTTCGACCTTTGGAGGCCCCGATGGCAACGGCGGCCAATAATGTCGCGCCCTCGCCTTGGCGACCGCGCAAGCGGCTGTGGGGAGCGTTGGCTGCGGGCGTGATCGGTACCGCCGGCCTCAGCGCGATCAGCGCATGGCGGGACGATCATCTGTTGCTGGTCAATGCAACTGACTCGCTCCCGAACTGGGCGTTCGTCATCCACCGGCGAGAGCTCCCGAAGCGCGGGCAATTCGTCTTCTTCGTTCCCCCACGGGGCAATCTAATGCGACGCCATTTCGGGGCGAAGCCCCAGCTGTTCGGCAAGATCGTCTACGGAGTGGCCGGAGATGTCGTCGCCCATCAGGGCACGGTCGTTACGATCAACGGCAAGCCAATCGGGCGCATGAAGCCCCGCACGCGCAGCGGCGAGCCGCTGACGATGGGCGCAACCGGCCAGATACCGCGCGGCTGCTATTACGTCGGCTCGCCTCATCCCGACGGGTTCGACAGCCGATACGCCGAGATCGGATTCGTCTGCGCTCGGCAGATCGTCGGTGTCGGGGAGGCAATCCTATGAAGAGGGTCCTTGCCGGCGCAGCTGTCGCTGCGGTCCTCGTGATCGCTGTCGTCGTGGCCATCCCGGTTCGCACCGAGGCGCGCGACTATGGGCAGACGGGCCAGGCCTTCCCGGTGATCGAGCCTGACTTGCTCGCGACGATCGAGACGAGGCTCAAGCGCGCGGAGCAGAGCGGCGAGCTTGCCCGCACGAACGAGATGTTCGCTAAGCGCGCTGAGGCAAAGGTACGACGCCCGACACCGGTCGCTGGGATTTCACCGGCGAAGGAGGCGCGGACCTGGGATTTCGACCCGACCGTCCAGGTCGAGCACGATATTCGCGATCAGAAAGGCAATCTGATCGCGGCGGCCGGCCAACGGATCAACCCGCTCGATTTCGTGGCGATCCGTCAGGCTCTCGTCTTCGTGGATGGAGACAATGCCGAGCAGATAGCCTGGGCGATGAGCAGGTACACAGACCTCAACGCCAAGATCATCTTCGTGAAGGGGTCGCCGATCGAGGCGATGACGAGCCGAAAGAGGCGCTTCTATTTCGATCAGGAAGGCAAGCTGACCTCCAAATTCGGGATCGAGCACACACCGGCAGTCGTCAGGCAGACGGGCCGGGTGATGCGTGTGTCGGAAGAGGTGGCGGCGAAGGGGAGGGCCGGCTGATGCCCCTCTGGCTCGACCTTCTGCGCACGCCGATGGCCGCGCCGGAAAGCGTGCGGCTGCGGCGGATGCGTTTGACCTGGCAGGCTCTCTGCCTCGCCACCGCTGTGGGCGCCGGCCTGTTCGGTCCAATCCACCGCGCGGTCGGCCGAAGTGCTCCGATCGCGATGGCATTGCTCCTGTTCGCGACCGCCATTTGGACCGGCCTCTACCTCATCCGGAAGCAGCGCGCCGACACCGCCTACCTCGATAGCTTGGGGGAAATCGAATGACGCCTTGGCTTCGCTCGATGATTGGCGCGCTGTCGCTCATCCTCGCATTGGCGACGTTCGCTGAGCGCGCCGAGGCCGCTCCGACATGCAACGGGAAGTTCGTCAACCCGGTGACCGACGTCTGTTGGTCGTGTCTCTTCCCATTGTCCGTCGGAGGCTTGAAGATCTGGCCGAGCAGCCGGCCGGACCCCGGAAATCCGGCCTCACCGATCTGCGCCTGTGCTGATCCGCTACCGCGCATCGGCATCTCCGTTGGGTTCTGGGAACCCGCCCGCCTCGCCGACGTCACGATGAAGCCCTGGTGCTTCCCTAACCTGGGCGGCATCCGGATCGCGCCGGGTTTCGACATAGGGCAAGGTTATCTGGCTGGCCCCTCCATGGTGGGAGGAAGATCGCAGAGCACGGCGAAGTGGCATGTCCACTGGTACGTCTATCCGCTGCTCTATTGGATGGAGATCCTGACGGACTTCGTGTGCTTCGAGCAGGCGTCGTTCGATATCGCCTACATCACCGAGATCGATCCGCTTTGGCAGGACGACTCCCTGGCGGCTCTCATTAATCCAGAGGCGATCGTTTTCGCAAATCCGATCGCGCAGGCCGCGTGTGCGGGCGACTGCATTGCCGGCACCGTCAACCTGCCGCTCGATCCGTTGTTCTGGTGCGCGGGCTGCCAAGGCTCGATGTACCCGCTGAACGGCAACATCCCGTCCTCGATCGGACATGTTCAGTCTTCGCGGCTCGCAATCTCGCGATTTGCCTACAAGATGCACCGCGAGGCGCTGGCCTGGGGCACGATGGGCTCCAAGGGGCTCTGCGGGAAGTACCTCATGCCGATCATGAGGAAGCAGCAATATCGCTTCCAGATGGTCAATCCGATCCCGACCGTGAGCGGACGCTTCGCCTGCTCGGCGATCGGCGCTTCGACGATGCCGCCCGACGCGGGCCGCGCCTATCCCGCCGGTGGTGAGGACATGGGCTACCTGGTCTGGCGCAAGCGCAACTGCTGCGTGCTCTAGGAGAACCAAGATGCGCCTTCTTCCTTTGGGCATCCTGGCCCTTCTTGGAACCGCTGGGATGACGGCACTGCTGGCGCAGACCGTGGACGGCGTTGACGTCCAGGCGGTCAAGAAGCGCTCGGCCGACCTTGCCGCGGAAGCTCAGGCGTTCGTCGACCAGGTGAAGGATCGCGGCGACCGGTTTCGTGAGGACGCCGCGACGACACGCGACGCCGGCACAGAAAACATGCGGCGCGTCGCGGCCCAGAGCCTGCCGAAGGGCCCGACAGGTCCGGTGGATTTCGATGAAATCGTCCAGGGTGCCGCGAAGAACACGAACGGCAAGGGTGGAGAGGCGCCGCAGTTCATCGCCTTCGCGAGCTTGTCGATGCCCGATGAGGCGCTGAAGCAGCTCGTGCGCGACACCGCCTCTGCCGGCGGTGTCGTCGTTTTTCGTGGGTTCCCGAACAACTCGGCGAAGGAGTTCGTGGCGCGGCTCAGCAAGGTGGTCGACAAGGGCCAGCTCGCGAGCATCGGCATCGATCCGCGACTCTTCCGCGCCTTCCAGGTCCAGGCCGTGCCAACCTATGTCAGCGTCTCCTCCGACTTCGATCTGTGCGCGGGTTTTTCCTGCACGACAAAGGTGCCGCCTTATGACCGGATGATCGGCAACGTGACCGTCGAATATGCGCTGACCACCTTCTCCGAGGGCAATGGCCCGGGTGCCCGCGTTGCGGCCGTGGCGCTTTCCAATATGAAGCGGACGAACCCATGATCGCGCGCCGCTTCTTGAGCGCGCTCTGCTCCATCCTTCTCGTCGCAGAGCCTGCTGGCGCCCAGACGATGACCATCGACCAAGCCCGGGAAGAGGGAAAGGCGATGGCGCGGGAGAAGAGGAACGATTCCTCCCTGGTGCCGTCGAGCGATGCTCAGGCTGCTTCGGTGCCTGGCTACACGGGCACCACTCAGCCGCAGTCCACCTATTTCGACGATCCCGACAAGCTCGTAGCCGACGGGCAGGCGCTGAAGTCATCAGATCCCGTCTACCGCGTCACAACGGATGCCGATCACACGAGGCCGACGTTCAGCAACGCTGAAATCCTCGCGACGACGGATCGGGCCACGGCCGTCGAGGACGATCCTTCCGCATATCTGGAGGGCCAGGACATATCGTCGGGCTCCAGCACCTGCACGCCGCTACCACCAGGTAGCGGGACTGCCGGATCCTATGAGGCGGTCTGCAACTTTGGGACCAAGGTGGACGAGATGGCGCCTGTCTGCCGAACGCCGCTCGTGGTCGACGTAACGCCGGGGACCGACAAGTACATCTACACGTGTCAGAATTGGTCGACCCAGCCGCCCCGTGCCGGCAACAATTCGGCGGTTCGCTGCCAGCCCGCCTTCAATGCCCCCGTCGCGAACGGCGTTTGTCGCGAAAGGTCTCGGCGGACGGTCTTCTATGACATCTGCCATCAGGGGACGATGAACAAATGCTTCGAGCCCGATGTCGAAGAGGGCGAGGAGATTACCTACGAGTGCGACAGCCCGGCGGTAGCGCGCCCGTACACGGTGGAAACCGTCGGACAGGTCATTAACGAACGCCGCGACGAGACGACATGCAACGCCGCCACGGCGGGGCAGACCTGCGAGTTGGCTTCTGAGACTTGTGTCGACAGCGAGCCCACGACACGCGTCATCAACGGTGTTTCGGTTACCCGCGCCTGCTGGAACTGGGAGCGGACCTATAGCTGCCATCGCTTCAGCCAAGCCGACGATTGCGCCGAATTGGAGGGCAACCGCCAATGCACCTTTCTTCGTGACGAGTGTTTGGACGATCCCCAGGAAGGCCCCTGCAAGGTCAGCCAGAAGGTCTACAAGTGCCCGACTCCAGACACAGCTGCCGCGACGAACAACCAGTATATCTGCGGGGATGATGTCTACTGCATCAATGGCGACTGCGAGCCGATCGTGCGCGAAGCGTCAACCGAATTCCGGGACGCGCTGGTCGGCCTGCACGCGCTCGACCAGGCCGGAAAGGAGTTCAACGAGGCCGACCTCAGAGTTTTCACCGGAACCCGTGAGACTTGCCACAAGCCGGTGTTCGGACTGATCAACTGCTGCGCGGGGAAGGTCTCAGGAGCCGTTCCGGTGGCCGCCGGCGCCGCAGCGCTTGCCGGGGGGCCCGCAGCGATCGCCGCCTTCGCGACCCCGTTCCTCGTCCTGTTCGCATGCAGTCAGGACGAAATGAAGCTCGATATCAAGGACCGTATGGGCCTGTGCCACAGCCTTGGCACCTATTGCTCGTCCAGCTTCCTCGGCATCTGTTCGACCAGACGCACGGCCTATTGTTGCTTCGAGAGCAAGCTCTCGCGCGTCCTTCAAGAGCAGGGCCGGCCGCAGCTCGGCAAGCCTTGGGGCAGCGCGAAGAAGGGAACCTGCGAGGGCTTCACGATCGATGAATTTGCGAGGCTCGACCTGTCAGTGATGGATTTCACGGAGGTCTACTCGGACTTCCTGGATGCCGCGAAGCTCCCCGACGAGGTCCAGACCATGTCGGACATCCAGACCAAAATTCAGTCCTACTACGACCTCCATGGCAAGTGACGCCTGCCCCATGACCCCCGCGCTTAGGGACGCCGCGGCGCGGCTCGATTTCAGGGAGAAAGATCATGCCGCTTCCGCTTCTTGAGCTGCCGATCATAGCCACCGCGTTCATCCTGCAGCCTGCCACCGACACATCGGCGCGCCCGGCACCAAGCCCGTGCGGCGGCCGGCATCCCCCGACCGTGGCGGATTGCTGCCTCCACCTCGAGACCGGGGATCGGCGAGCCAACCTCGCCCTCCTCACCCCCCCTCCGCGACACCCCCAGAGATAGCGAAAGGAAAGCGAGCCATGTCGATCTTCGGTAGGACTTCGGTCCTGGCCGCCATCTTCTCGGCGACCATCTGGGCACCGCCCATATTCGCGCAAGAGGCGCCGGCCACCCAGCGCGACGCGATCGAGCAGGATCGCCCCGACGATTTCTATTGCGGTGAGCGTCGGCTCGGCCAGTGGTTCTACTGCGCAAAGCCTAAGCCGGCAGAGGATGCCGCGCGAAATGCGCAGGCCAACGAGGAGAGTGCGACGGACCGGATCGCTGCGATCACAAGGCAGCTCGACGAACTGAAGGCGAAAGCGATCCTGGATCCGACCGAGGCCAACGTGATCAATTATGTGCGCTTCCAGCGCGAACAGCTCGATCGCGCATCCACATTCTCCGACACCTGGCAGCGCGCGCTCTGGCAAAATCCCGATCTCGACTACACGCTGCAGCGTCCAGTCTCGACGGTCGGGAAACGCCTCTGGCTCGACAACCGTCAGGCCGACCGGGATGCGGTGCTGACCAGCCTCGGGCAGCGCTACGGTCTCTTCTATTTCTACGCCCAGAGCTGCGGTGCGTGCGAGGTGTTCGCGCCGATCCTGCGCTCGGTGACCGACAGCCATCGCCTGACAGTGATGGCCGTTTCGATGGATGGCGGGCCCAATCGGGAGTTCCCGAACTACGTGGTCGATTCCGGCCAGCGGGCTCGCATGGGCGTTCCCGGCAATGAGACGCCGGCGCTTGTCCTGTTCGACACCCAGACCAGGCGGACGATCCCGGTCGGTTACGGTGTGCTCAGCGCCGACGAGATCATGGACCGCATCTTCATGCTGACCAACACCAAGGTGGGGAGCGATTACTGATGGCACGCGGGAAGAAGGGCGCGCTGCGCCGTCGGTTGGGGGCTGGCCTCGCGCTCGTGGCCGCTTCGCACTTCGCCATCATTGAGGTGGCGCGAGCGGATGTCGCGTCGCAGATGAACGGCTTTTTCAACGACGCTGGCGGCGCCGCGAATGTCACCGGGCCGACTGCCTTCCAAGGCCAGTCGGCCGGCTATTATTCGCTCGGCAATGTCTGGACGCGCTTTCCTCAGAAGAGCGTCTCGCCCTTCAACCTCCAGCTCCCTAGCGCCCGGGCGGGCTGCGGCGGCATTGACCTGTTTGCAGGCAGCTTCTCGTTCATCAACGCCTCCGAGATCGTGGCGATGCTGAAGGCGACCGCGAACAATGCGCTCGGCTTCGCCTTCAAGCTCGCGATCGATTCCGTCTCGCCCGAGATCGGCAAGGTCATGGATGAGTTCAGCCAGAAGGCGCAGCTCCTCAATCAGATGAACATTTCGAGCTGCGAAACCGCCCAAGCGCTCGTGGGCGGGATATGGCCACAGGTGGAGACAACCAGGTCGACGATCTGCGAGGCCGTTGGGAACAGCCAGGGCATTTTCTCGGACTGGGCGGCGTCCCGGCAGGGTTGCAACAACGGGAACCGGCGCGACAGCACGATCGCGGGCAATACCGATGCCAACATGAAGGACCAGCTCGTCGGCGAGCCGCACAACTACACCTGGGAGGCGCTCAAGAAGTCCGCGAAGTTCGGGGCGTTTGACCAGTCCTTCTCGGAATATATCATGACTCTGGTCGGGACGGTCGTGACAACCCCGTCAACCGATCCGACGGTGGGCGGCAAGGTCGTAATGTTTGGGCCGGCCGAGGAAGCCGTCGTTACGGCACTCCTGGACGGCACGGCGGATGCACCTCCCGTCAAAATGCTCAAGTGCAACGATACCAATTGCTATGATGTGGGCGAACAGACCCTAACGGTGCCGGCATCGTCGGCGCTGCGGCCGCGGATCGCTGGAATGATCCGGTCGATGAGCAGCAAGATCCGGACGGACACCGCTCTCGACGCCTCCGAAAAGCAGCTCCTCAATCTCGCGACGGTGCCGCTCTACAAGATCCTCGCGGTCCAAGCCTATGCGCATTACGCGCTTACCGACGGCGAGATCGAAACCCTCTCGGAGATCGTCGCGGTCGACCTGCTAGCGGCCATGCTCGACAACATGATGGACCGGGTCGAGCAGGCACAGACCCATTATCAGACGTTCGATCAGGCGACCGCCACCCAGTGGAAGCAACAGATCGCCGCGACCCGCCAGAAATTCGCGCAGCGTGATGTGAAGCTCTCCAACAAGCTGCAGGTGACCATGCAGATCATCGACCGCAGTATCATGCTCGAGTCCACCCTTCAGAACTCGATGACCCCGGGCATGTCCTCCGCGCTCAACTTTTCGCGCGGGCTGAACGCACAAGGGCTGATGTAGGGCAGGGGGGCGGCGCGATGCTCGAGGTTTTCACGGTTGGGGGCGGGGAGTATCTAGTCAACACATTCAACGCGGTCGCCGCCTGGTCAGGGGGAGGGGGCTATCGATCTCTCCTCCGCGTCGTGATGGTGATGGGGCTGATCTACTCGCTCCTCGTCGTCGCCTTCACATTGAACTTCCGCGTCTGGATGAACTGGTTTCTTCAATCGACGGCGATCTACCTGTGCCTGATGATGCCCACCATCGACGTCAAGGTCACCGATCGGATCAATCCGTCTTTGGCCCCCGCAACCGTCTCGAACGTCCCTCTCGGGCTGGGTGTCCTTGCCAGCTTCACGACCCAGATTGGTGACTGGCTCACGCGGACGGCCGAGACCGTGTTCGTGATGCCGGGCGAACTCAACTATTCGACCAACGGCATGGTCTACGGCGCGCGCCTGTTCGATGCGACACGCAACTTCGTCATCCGGGACGCCGAGTTTTCGACCAATCTCGAAGAGCACTTCAAGAAGTGCGTTTTCGGGGACGTGATGCTCTATCGGAAATCTCTGACGGTCCTCGCGCAGTCGAAGGATCTCTGGGCCGACATCGGCCCTGGATCGGAGGCGCGATCGCAGGAATGGCTCGAACGGCAAGGCGACGGCACCGTGACCAGCGCCATCGTCACCTGCCGGCAGGCCTATGACATGCTCAATGCGCGCTGGGCACCGATGATCGAGGCCAACACGCCGCTATGGGGCAAGGAGCTTTACCCGAAACTCAGCAACGAGTTGGCGGCCGACAAGCTCAAGCACGATCTCCCGATCGCAAACGCCGCGTTCACGGGATCAGGGAGCAACTATAGCGACGCCATGCGTCAGAATACGGCGATCAACGCCTTCATGCAGGCTCGCAACAGCATGGCTGGCGGCTCGGGCGCTGCGACGATCGACACCTTCGCCCAGACCCGGGCGGACATCCAGGCGCGCAACACCTACAATTCGATCGCGCAGCAGGCCATGGCCTGGGTGCCGATTCTCAACATCGTGCTGACCGTCGTCTTCTTCGCAATGTTCCCGGTGATCTTCCCGCTGTTCCTCATGCCGCAAACGGGCCTCGCATCGCTGAAGGGCTATGCGATGGGGTTCTTCTATCTCGCAGCGTGGGGGCCGCTCTACGTCATTCTCCACATGATCTGCATGACGCGCGCGGAGGCCGCGGCCGCCGGGGTCGCTGGTGGCGGCGTGACGCTTGGCACCTACGCCGGCATTGGTGCTGTGAATGGCGAAACGGCGACGATCGCCGGCTTCATGCTCATGAGTATCCCCTTCCTGGCGGCCGGGCTCGCGCGCGGCGCGATGTCGATCGCGGGGCAGGCGACGTCGATGCTTGCACCGGCACAGAATGCCGCCGAGGCGGCGGCGCTGGAGCAGACGACGGGCAACTATTCCTACGGCAATGTGAGCTGGGCCAACGCGACGTCGAACATGCGCCAGAGCGACCAATGGTCCACCGCGCCGAGTTTTATGGGCGGAGCCGCGAGCGTCGGGTGGCGGCAGGACAATGGTGCGGTCGTTTCTGGCTTTGGAAATGGTCAGGACGTGATCGATATGAATGGCGCGATCTCGCGCCTCGGCTTCACGCCAACAATGAACAGCGGCACGGTCGCCGAATGGCGGGAGATGGCGAACGAAGCGCATCGACAGGCCCAGGCCTACGAGAATGCGGCGCAGGACATTCTGACCAGCACCCATACGAACCGCAGCGCCTTTGGCACCTCTTCGGAGCGTTCATCCGGTTTCGAATCCGGCACCGGGCGGTCGTCCAATACCAACATCGAGCAGTTCGACCGCACCACTGGGTCGAGCTCGCAGGGTACGGAGGAGCGCTCCTCGACCGGGCAGAGTCAGAGGATTTCCCAGGGTCATGAGCGTTCAGCAGGGACGCTCGACCAGGTCACAGGCGGTTTGAGCGGTGCCCTCGGGGGCGCGGGCCGCCAAGGCGGCGGAAAGCCTGGGGCTCGCGGCGGGTTGCCGGGCGTCGGCGGAAACGTCGGTGTCACGAAGACCGGTCAGCAGGCCGACAGCCTGCGGTACGGAACAGACGAAACACGGTCGACAGACAATTCGAGTTCTGCATCCAGCGGTGTTCGCGACGAGCACTCGAGCGGTAGCGGGGCAACGACGTCGGACGGCACCTATGCTCGCTCGGGGACGTTCAGCCGAGGATCGACGACGACTTCGTCCTCCGAAGGGACCGAAGACGCTCTCTCCCGCGCCAGGTCCTATTCCGAGGTGGCGCGGCGCATGGAAGAACTTTCCCGATCGCTTTCGCGCGACGCGAGCTTCGCTGAAACTCACGGCATGCAACTCAGCGAGAATATGAGTCAGGACCTCGCGCAATGGTATCGGCAACAGCAGGCGCTTCACCCCAATATGGACGCGCCCGAACTTTGGGCCACCAACCTGACGCCGCAACAGCGGGCGGTGCGCGATGCGATGATCCAGCAATGGAGCCAGGAGAAGCGGGACGCGCTATGGGCGGAGATCAGCGGCAACCTTCAGGAGCCCTCGCTCGTCGAGGTCAACCGCATCGACATCGGCGGTCCAGCTGACGTTCGCGCGTCTCATCGCCCCCATGGCGTCGATCGGCTCGGTGCTGGAGGCGGTGGAGGAGATCCGGGGGCGGCGGCCCGCATTATCGCTGAAGGTCGTGCAAAGCTCGACGATGACAGGGCGATCGCGCGAGCGGCGCGCAACAGTCGCGGCGAAGCGACCGTCGATTTGCAGTCCGAAGTGTCTCGAGACCAAAATCGTGGCTTCTTCAACGATCCTGAGTTGCGGAAGTGACCGGGCCTAAAGCGCCAGGAACAGGTACACGCCAGTCGCCGCGAGAAGCGCGAGCGAAATGACACCGCCGATTATTTGGCCACGCGTCAGTGGACGATCGTCATCGTCAGACACGAAGAGTTCGTGCGGCATCGGCTCCGCTGGCCTGTAAATCGGGCCAGAGGGACTATCCTTAGTCAGACCGTAAGTTATCGTGTCGATCATCGTGCGATTTCCTGAGGCCGTTATAGCCTGTTTCAGGTTTGTTCGCAACGAGGTGAGCAAGCGTTTCAGTGGCTTGGACGGTTAGGAATCGTTGCCCGCCTCCGGGTCATCTTCCGGCGCTATACCGCTCGCGGGCTGGTCGAAGGGGCCTGCCAGCCAGGAACTCAGATACTCCGCCACCATGCCGATGAAGGGCTCGCGCTCGTCGGCGGACGCTCTCGTGAACGCCTCCAACGGCCAGGCCAGGAGGCTGTCGAACGGGCGCGGGTGAATGGCAAAACGCGCTGCGAGCGGAATACCGATCTCGACCGCAGCGGCGGCGAAGAGGGCGCGCTGGATATGACCGTTCCCATCGAGAAACGGGTGAATCTTGCCGAACCAGCAGAAGAGATGGGTCAGCGTCAGGAGCTGAACATATGGAGCGGCTGACCGCGCAGGGACCAGTTCCCGACGCACCTCGGCCAACATGAAATCGAGCTGAGCGGCGACATTCTCTGGTTCCTCGAACGAGAAGCTTTTTTGGGGCGTGAAGAGTTGCGGAGCGCCCGATCGACGCCCCTCGAGTGAGGTTCCGACCGTGCCTCTGTACGTGCCGGCATATTCCGGATGACCGCGCGGCGTGAACTGCGCAAAAAGGGTCCGGTGAAGGTCGCGCGGATCGGTCAGGATCGACAAGCGAAAGGCAGCGTCGGCGTGGATTCGCTGTAGCAGCGCCGTGCATGCCTTGGTCATCGCCGCGTGGTAATCCGGCATGGTGTAGGCCTGCCATTCTGGTGGCGCGGTGTGGGGGGACATTACAGAAAATCCTCCCCGGCATGATCGTCAAACATCCCGGCGTCGCGGACATAGCCGGCTACCGTATCGAGCGATTTGTGCCGCGAATGATCCTTCATCTTGAACAGGTTCGCGCGCTTCGCGGCCGCTTCGGTAAGGAAGCCCGCGCGCAGAGAGTGGCCGGAGAACAGCGATGGATCGAGCCCCGCCGCCGACGCACACGCTTTGACGAGGCGAGCGACGGTCTTGTCGGTGATCGGGTTGGCCGTCAGGGTGTCGTCTCGCGTCAGGCGGCGGAACACCGGTCCCGTCCGCGATTTCCCGGTGTCAGGGTCCGGCCCGTTCAGATGAGCCGCCTCGAGCCACTCATCAAGCAAGCTGACCGGTCTGATCTGCCGTCCGTCGGGAATCGCGATCTCCTGGCCTTCCGCGTCCTGATCGCCCTTTGAACGCGGAATCACGATGCGCACGCCTGAAGCCTCGAAGGCGAGGTCGGGAAGCTGCATGCCGGCGATTTCCGAGCGCCGAAACGCTCCCGCCATGCCGATCGCCAGGATCGCGCGATCGCGCCTGGCGCGGAGCCCGGTCCCCTTGATCGTCGCAAGCATCGCGGCAAGCACATCCGCCGCTGCTGGAGCCTTCTGATCCTTCTTGCGCGCATATTTGCGGCGCACGCCTGCCATCATCTGACTGATGATCCCGGCCGCGTCGCGCGCTGTGGGTGGAGCGAGGCCGGCCTCCTTATGGTGATGATTGATCGCTGCGACGCGCCGGCCGATCGTGACCGGCGCAATACCTGCCTCGGCCTCGACATGGGCAAAGAGCGCGACGATGTCCGGATGCGCCGGCAGTGCCTCGACATTGCGCGCATCGCAGAACGCGCAGAAGCGCTCCCAGTCGGTGGCATAGGCTTTCTGGGTCGAATTGGCCTTCGAGGCGGCCAGCGTGTCGCGCGCACCCTCGATCTCCGCGAGCAGATCGGCGGGGAGGTTTGTCGAAATTGGAAGCAGGTCGCGAGCCATCGCGATCAGCCTAACAGAGCCCCCTCTTCAAGCCAATCTTATGTCCGAGAATCCCATTTATCGGACATAAGGTAGCCTGAGGAAGGGTTCAACGATCCTCACCGGCCGAGTGCCCGCCTTACGAGCGGCGCAAGCGTGTACACTGCTTCGCGCTGCGCACCACGGTTCTCGTGGTCGACGCGGTATCCTTGATAATGACGGCGGATCAGACCGGCCCGCACCAGGTCCGAAACCGCACGGCTCACGTTCGTGCGGCCGGAGTGACGAAGCCTCGCACGGACCTCCTCGGCGATCCTCTCCCGCGCGAGACCACTATCCTCAGGAAGCAAGCCCTTCCGCGCAAGATCGGAGCGGACCTCTTGGACGACGGCGACACGCCGGGCATCGCGCTGCGCCATCGGCATCAAGGCATCGCTTAGCCAGTCGCGAATGGCCACGGCCCGGCCATCCTCACGAACATACGGCCCCGCGCTGTCGCTCTGCCCTGCCGCGCGCGCGATCAGGTTGAGCACCATGAAGGTGTAGCGGGGACGGGTCGAGATATCGGCCAGCCGCTCGAGCACGGCCGGCAGGTCAAGCTCAGTGTCGTTGGCGGCATCGTAGCGCGTCGGCGCGGGCTCGCTGAGACCGCCAATATCCGCTGGCAGAACCGTCTGCTCAGCGGCTTGATCCATCATGAAGAAGTCCGGCTGAAACATGGAACATTTCAAGCACGAATGAGCCGATTTGTGAATCCCTTCCCTGTATTTTCTCTGCCCTTTAATCACCCGTGACACTTTACCAGGCTCTCCGGGTAAAGTGTCATTGCTGGTTCTCCGGGTGTGCCGATCGTCGTGGGAATGCCGGGCGAGAAATGGATGCGTGCGTATGAAAGAAGACTGGTGGCCGGACCTGCTGGCCCACATCCCGATTGAGGACCCGTGGGCCGAACCCGACGTGCTGGTTGCGGAGATTCGCAGCTACGATGACCCCTGGATCCCGGGGACCCGCATCCTTTGGTCTGCGTTGATTCCTACCGCCGAGTTCGATGCCCTCAACGGCCAGCTTATCGCCTTCAACTATGAGGTTGAATCGACCGGGCGGCCCGGCCCCGGCCGCAATGTCGCGGGGTCGGTCAATCCGCGGTTCTGGATCGGCGCCTATACTGACGGACGGCGCATCGAATGCGAGCCGCTGATTCTGGGTTGGGAGAATCACAATCACTCGGCGATGGTACTCGACCCCAAATTTGCGATGACTTACGGCCTCATGCCGCGGGCATTGAATGACGGTTCAATCCATTGGGACAATCCCGCGGAACCCGAGTTCGATGTGGCCCGTGTCAGCGCACCGTCGATCTATGCCGACCTCCAGCAATCCGGCGCCCGAGCGACTGTCTCGCGTGATTATCTCCAGGACTATTTGAGCCTGCGCGGGATGGAGCTGGTCCAGGTCTACTGGGAAAGTCGCCATGGTCCCGTTGATGCCGCCGCCGACGCACTGCTCGGCGATCGCCAGCAAGCGAACGAGAAGCTGCGGACGCGTGAGGTGGACGTTCGCCGTCGGCGCGAGGGCGGCTTCTTCGCGCAGGTCTGGGGCGCGCGGCACATGGCCCGGCCGGGCCCGCTGCCGATTACCAACAATCCCCTCGAGGAGGCCGGGCTTTCCTGGCCGGGCATAGAGGTGCCGGTCACGATGACGGTCGCTCAGCGCTTCCGTCCATGGGACCATGTCTATGTCCGCGACACGGTACTCGGCATCTATGAAGGACGGCCCGGCTTTCACATCGGGGCAGAGGATGGACATGTCGGTTACGGCAACCAGTGGAGCGTTGGCCCGACGAGAAGGCTTGGTCGCGACGTTATCCAGCTTGAGGTGCGCAAGCTCTACGAGGGCACGCCGGCGCGAGTGGTTCAACACTTCCACGACCACGCGGTCATGCCGACCCCCGAATTGCTATCCGCGCAAAGCCACCAGGCGCGGAATGTCGGTGTTCGCGCAAAGGAGCTTGTCTACAGCGTCGCCGACATCGGGGTCATGCTCTGCGGGCTTGCCGCGATGTTCGGTCTCGATGCGGTCGGGACCGAGGACTACGTGGGGCTGGACCGCGCCTGGCTGACGCACAACGGGTGGTGGAACGGCTCGCACGTCGAGCCGATCCTGCACCATATCCCGGTTGATCTTTCGCGGGCCGATTTCCTGACCCGGTGCCTCGATCTCGACAAGCTGCTGATCGAGCCGCTCGCGGAACGGCGCCTTCGCCCACTCGTTCTGGCTTTCGGGACACCCGCGGATAAGATCACCGACTTTCGCGGACTGAAGCTGCTGGATCGGCTGATTTGCCTTTGCAATGTCGCGATCGATGCCGCGCTGGTTCCGTGGCAGGCCGGCGATGAGATCCTTCGGCGCTACGCCGAGGATGGGAGCGAACCGTCTCGACCGCTCGTGAAACTCTTCGCCCTCTCGGACCTTCGGCAGGCGGCTGGGCACAGGAAGGATCCGGATATCGTGATGCCGTCTGCGCTTGAGCGCTTCGGCCTGGACATGAACGCGGCACGCGGAGGCTGGGGGCTCGTGCTTGACGAAGTCTACGACCAGCTTTCCGCGCAGCTCGCACAGATCCACGCGACGCTCGTCGGCGTGATGAGAATCCCCGCCCGGTAGCCGATATCAAGCCGGCGGCGCTCCTCCCAACGCTGCCGGCAGTACCCAATCTTCAGCGACATAGGCCCCGTAACGCCGGAGAATGCCGCGGGCGGTGCGAGACGTGTCCCACACCAGCCCGTCGGTGCTCAGCACGCCGTTGAAATAGGTGCTTAGCGCGGCAAGCTGCATGTCGATGACGTCGTTGACGCGCAGATGGTGGGCGCGCCCCGTCTGGCGCCCGGTCTGCACCCAGAGGATGTAGTAGACCATCATGCACAGCGAGTAGCGGAAGGCGAACATGCCGCGGGCCTGGGTCAGCTTGATGCTCTTGCGCCGGGGGAGCGGCTGATTGTCGACGAAGAAACGAGCGGTTGTTTCCTTCAGAAGGCGGAACAGGATTTCGCGAGTCTCGTCGCTCACATTTGCGCCGGTCCGCAGCTCCTTGATTTGGGGCTGCTTGAACTCTTTGGTGATGTCGACGAGCGCTTCTTCGAGACCCTCCATCTGCTTGCCCAGCTCGGCGATGACGTTGACGGCTTCCTGCTCGAGTTCGGCCATTCGAGCCTTCAGGGCGTCCGAGGGCGGCAACTCCCTCAGCCCCTTCATGATGTGGTCGAGCTCAACCCCGCCTTCATAATCGAACAGGAGATCGACCTCTGAGGGCGACGCAATATCGAATTCCAGCAGCTCGTGGGTCCGCTTCAATAGGAAGACCTGGTTGGGAAAGGCCGACGCGATCAGCAGCGACTCGCGTGAGGTCGAGAGCGCGTTGCGTTTGCGCATCTCGATGAGCGTCAGGTCCGAAAGCACGATGTGATGGTCGCGCGCCGCGGCGAGATAGGCGCGGAGATCGGGATTCCTGAGTGCGTTTGAGTCAGCGAGGAGCATGGACATTCCTCCAAGCTAGCGCGCGAGATCATCTTTTGAACGCGAAATACGCTGGCCCAGGTTGGGGGCCCCTGAAGCAGGAGCTGAAGAACGATCGATAGGAGCTCCTTGACTCTTATCCGCACGCCATGAAACAAAAAGGGAACAGAATCACTGTCGCCGAGTCTCTTGAATGCCATGCGTCAATCCGCCGTCCTCGAAGATTTGCGAGCGCGCATCGCGCGTATCGAGGGCGTAGGCGTCCGCCACGACGCGCTTCCGTTCGGCATCGACGAACTGGATCAGCGCCTGCCGGGCGGCGGCATTGCAGCAGGTGCGCTCCACGAAATGGCGGGCAGCCCCGATCTGGCCGACGATGCGAGCGCGACCGTTTTCCTCGCAGGAATCCTGGCGCGGATGAAGGGACCGGTCTTCTGGTGCCTGCGCTGGCGCGACCTGTTCGAACCTGCGCTTCACCTTGCGGGTCTCCATGCTGACCGCGTGATCTATGTTGAAGCCGGCAACGACACCAATGTCCTGCTCGCGATGGAGGAATGCCTGCGGCATGCCGGCATTGCGGGCGTCGTGGGCGAGGTCGGGAAATATTCTACCACCGCGTCCAAACGCCTGCAGTTGGCAGCGGAGAGCTCGGGCGTAGCGGCGTTCGTTTTCCGCCGTGCGGCGAAAGCCGAGCAGGTTGCCGAGGGAACCGCTGCGGTGACGCGCTGGCGGGTGACGGCTGCGCCGAGCGAGGATCTTGGGATACCGAGCCTTGGGCGACCGCGGTGGCGGGTCGATTTGGAACGTGTGCGCGGCGGCAACCCGCACGCCTGGATTGTGGAGGCGTGCGATGCGACGGGTCGTATCGCTCTTCCTGCCGCACTGGTCGACCGACCGGCTGCGGCGGAAGATCGCAAAATTGTCGCCTGACCGCCGTGACGGACTGATCCTCGATCGTCCGCTCGCGACAGCGATACCCGATCATGGGCGCCGTATCATCGCGGCGCTCGATGCGGACGCGCGCGCTCTCGGCATTCGGGCGGGGATGACCGTGACAAAGGCCCGCTCGTTGGCGCCCGAGCTGCAGGTCGTGGATGCGGAGCCTGACAATGATCTCCAAGGGCTCCGCGATCTCGCGCTCTGGGCCGGTCGGCGCTATTCGCCATTCGTGTCACCCGACGCGCCCGACGGCATCTGGCTCGACGTCACCGGCTGCGCGGGACTATTCGGCACCGAAAAGGCGCTGCTGAAGGATCTTCACCGGCGTATCGCGGGCTCTGGCCTCAGCCTGCAGATCGCGGTGGCGGATACCGCCGGCTGCGCCCACGCGGTCGCTCGGCATGTGCCCGCCGGTCGCCCGGTGACGATCGAGCCCGGCGCCCAGCGTTCGGCGATATCGATCCTTCCCATATCGGCATTGCGGCTGCCAATGAGCGACGTCGAGGGCCTGCGTCGGCTAGGGTTCGAACGGATCGAACAGCTTATCGGCACACCCCGCGCGCCGCTCGCCAAGCGGTTCGGACGCGAGCTGCATCGCCGCCTGGACCAGGCCCTGGGTCTGCTCCACGAGCCGATCGAGCCAATCTTCCCCGAGCATCTTCCCCAAGCTCGCCGCGGCTTCATGGAGCCGATCGCGACGGCAGAGGCCTTCGCCCAGGTCATCAGCGATCTCGTCGAGGATGTCGTGGGCCAACTTGCCTGCATCGGCAAAGGTGCCCGGCGGCTGGACTGTTATTTCCATCGCGTCGACGGCAACACCCAGGCGATCCGCGTTGGGACCGCGGTCGCCTCGCGCGATGCGTCACATCTCGCCAAACTCCTGAGCTCGAAGATAGAAACGATCGAGCCGGGGCTCGGCATCGAGGCTATGACGCTGGTTACGCCGCTGGCTGATGTGCTGGCGCCGCGACAGGGCGAAGGGCTTGAGAATCGGGGCCGCGGCCCGGACCTTGGTGCCCTGGTGGACGCCCTCGCAAATCGCTTCGGCGCGCGAAGCCTTCACCGGGCCCGACCCCAGCCGAGCGTGATGCCCGAACGATCGGTCGTGATCTCGCGCGCGCTGACGAAGGAGAGTGGGGCAGGTTGGGACGATGATCTGCCCCGCCCCGCGCGGATGCTGGACCGGCCTGAGCCGATCGACGTCATCGCATTGCTGCCCGACGACGCCCCCCGGCTCTTCGTCTGGCGCCGCAAGCGCTACCGGGTGACGCAGGGCGACGGTCCCGAGCGGCTTCATGGCGAGTGGTGGCGCGAGAGCGGAGACGAAGCTGACAAGGCCCTTATCGTTCGCGATTATTATCAGGTCGAGACCGAGACCGGCGGCCGCTACTGGCTCTTCCGCCTCGGAGATGGCGTCAATCCCGCGACCGGGACAATGCGCTGGTTCATCCATGGTGCCTTTGCATGAGCGCCGCCGAGGCCGGCTATGTTGAACTGCAGGTGACGACGCATTTCAGCTTCCTGCGAGGCGCATCGTCGCCGGAGGAGCTATTCGCGGCGGCTGCCCTTCTCGGCATACCCGCGCTGGGCGTCGCCGACCGGGGGACCGTCGCCGGCATTGTTCGAGCCTGGGATGCGGAACGCACGACTGGCGTCAGGGCGATCATGGGGTGCCGCGTCGATCTGAACGATGGAACAGCTCTCCTCCTCTATCCGACCGACCGAGCTGCTTACGGCGGAATGTGCCGGCTGCTGAGCGCCGGCAAAGAGCGCGCGGGCAAAGGCGCCTGTCATCTCGATTGGCCAGATGTCGAACAATGGAACGAAGGGAATATCGCGATCCTCAACCCTGATCGCGCCGACGTCGCCACCGAGGTTGCGCTCGCTCGGACGAAGCGGATTTTCGGCGACCGGGCCTATCTTGCACTCTCGGTCCGACGACGGCCGAAAGACGCCATCCGCCTGCGCGATCTTGCAGCCCTCGCTGCGGCCGCACGGGTGCCGACCGTCGCAACGAACGACGTGCTTTATCACGCGCCCGATCGTCGGATGTTGCAAGACGTGGTCACCTGTGTTCGCGAGAAGTGCACGATCGACGAATTGGGTAATCGACGCGAGCGATTCGCCGATCGGTATCTCAAGACCGGCGAGGAGATGGAGCGGCTCTTTCGGCGCTATCTCAAGGATTCTTCGCCTGTCGCGCGCACGCTCGAGGTCGCCGCACGCTGCACCTTTAGTTTGGAAGAGCTTCGCTACCAGTATCCCGACGAGATCAACGTCCCGGGTCGGACGCCGCAGGAGGAGCTAGAGCGCCTCACCTGGCAGAAGGCTCCGGAGCGTTATCCCGAGGGCGTGGACGACAAGGTCCGTGCGCAATTGGAGCACGAGCTGAAGCTCATCGCCGAGCTGGAATACGCGCCCTATTTCCTCACGGTTCATTCCATCGTGGCCGAGGCCCGTCGGCGCGAGATCCTCTGCCAAGGTCGCGGTTCCGCCGCGAACAGCGCCGTCTGTTATGTCCTCGGCATCACCTCGATCGATCCGGTGCGATCCGAGTTGCTCTTCGAGCGGTTCGTCTCGGCCGAGCGGCGCGAGCCTCCGGATATCGACGTCGATTTCGAGCATGAGCGGCGGGAGGAAGTGATCCAATGGATTTACGAGACTTATGGTCGCACCCACTCCGCGCTGACTGCGGTTGTCACCCGATATCGCGCTCGCGGTGCGGTCCGCGACGTAGGCAAGGCGCTAGGCCTGAGCGAGGACGTTACGGCCGGGCTATCCAGTTCGGTCTGGGCCTGGAGCCGGGAGGGCGTCGAGGAGAAGCATGCCGAGGAGCTCAATCTCGATCTCGGCGATCGACGCCTGGCTCTGACCCTGGAGCTGGCGCGTCAGCTCATCAACACCCCGCGCCATCTTTCGCAGCATCCGGGCGGGTTTGTCCTCACGCGCGACCGGCTCGACGAACTGGTGCCGATCGAGCCGGCCGCGATGGAAGACCGGCAGGTGATCGAATGGGACAAGGACGATATTGATCTGCTCGGCTTCATGAAGGTCGACGTGCTGGCGCTGGGCATGCTCTCGTGCATGCGCCGCGCCTTCGAGTTCATGGAGAACGACAAGGGCGTGAAGCTCGACCTTGCCACGATCCCGGCCGAGGATCCGGCGACCTACGCGATGATCCGCAAGGCCGATACGCTGGGGGTCTTCCAGATCGAAAGCCGTGCGCAGATGGCGTCCATTCCTTTGATGGCACCGCGGACCTTCTACGACCTCGTCATCCAGGTCGCGATCGTGAGGCCCGGCCCGATTCAGGGCGACATGGTCCATCCCTATCGCCGCCGGCGCAACGGGCAGGAAGAGGTCACCTATCCGACCGAGGAGCTGCGCCGTGTGCTTGAGAAGACATTGGGCGTGCCGCTGTTTCAGGAGCAGGCGATGCGCGTCGCCATTGAATGCGCGGGCTTCACGCCGAGCGAGGCAGACCTTCTGCGGCGGGCGATGGCCACCTTCAAATTGACCGGCGGCGTCTCACATTTCCGGGACAAGCTCATCGATGGCATGGTCAGCCGCGGCTACGATCAGGAGTTCGCGGAGCGAACTTTCAAACAGATTGAGGGGTTCGGCTCTTACGGTTTTCCAGAGAGCCACGCGGCGAGTTTCGCGCTGATCGCCTATGCGAGCAGTTGGGTGAAATGCCATCATCCGGACGCGTTCTGCGCCGCGTTGCTGAACGCCCAGCCCATGGGCTTCTATGCGCCTGCGCAGATCGTGCGCGACGCGCGCCAGCACGGCGTCGAGGTGCGGCCGATCGACGTCAATCATAGTCGTTGGGATTGCACGCTGGAGCCGACGGGCGGCCAATATCTCGCTGTCCGGCTCGGACTTCGCATGGTGAAGGACCTTGCCAATACGGACGCGGCGGCCATCGTCAAAGTGCGAGGCGACGAACCCTATACGAGCGTGGAGGAGATCCAGCGCCGGGCCGGAGTAGGACGCGGCGCGCTCGACCGCATTGGCGAGGCCGACGGGTTCGGATCGCTCGGGAACAGCCGGCGGGAGGGCCTGTGGAGCGTGAAGGGGCTCGGTAACTGTGCGTTACCGCTGTTCGCCGCCGCCGACGAGCGCGAAGGCAGGTTGCGCGAGGAAGCGATCGAGCCGGAAGTGATCCTGGCCCCAATGGGTGTCGGCGCCGAGGTCGTGGAGGACTATCGAGCCTCCGGCCTATCGCTGCGCGCCCATCCGCTTGCGTTTTTGAGAGACGAGCTGCGCAGTCGGATGATGATCACCTGTGAAGAACTGCAGAGCGTGAAGGATGGTCGCTGGATCAATCTCGCTGGTATTGTGCTGGTCCGACAGAAGCCCGGCTCCGCGAAAGGCGTCATGTTCATCACGCTCGAGGATGAGACGAACGTCGCCAATCTGGTCGTCTGGACCAATGTGTTCGAGAAGCACCGCCGCGTCGTGCTGGGCGCGTCGATGATGGGCGTGCGTGGGCAGGTTCAGCGCGAGGGCGAGGTGATCCATGTAATCGCGCAGCGGCTTGATGACCTCTCTCCGCTGCTCGCGAGCGTCGGAAACCGCGCCGATGTCGCCGATATCTATCGGGTGAGCCGCGCCGACGTGGTGAAGAGCCCGATGCGTCCGGACCCTCGTGATCCGGAATCACCTCTGGGACGCCAGCCCCGCGACATTTTCATCCCCGACCTGCGTCTCGGGTCCGGCATCGTGCCGGGCAGGCCGACAGAAGGCATCAAGATCAAACCACGCGATTTCCGCTGACTAAGAGACGCGTCGCTCGATACGGTTGCCGCCAGCCGACTTCACGATCGAAAAGCCGTTGGGCACGGCTTGCTGGACCATCGGAACGTGAGAAATGAGACCGACTGCCCGGCGGTTGCCTACAATCGCCTGCAGCACGTTCAGCACCAGGTCGAGCGTGCCGCCATCATTGTCGGTATCCAGGCTTCCAAAGCCTTCGTCGATGAAGATGGTATCGAGGCGGATCTGGCCGTGGCTCATCTCGACGATATCGGCCAGACCGAGCGCAAGAGAGAGTGCCGCGATGAAGGTTTCGCCGCCCGATAAGGTGCTAATCTCTCTTGCACGCCCGGTCTCGATATCATGGACACGGACATCGAGGCCGCGTTTGCTCCTTCCACCCACGGACTCAATATCGCGTTCGAACCGGTAACGTCCTGCCGTCATCGGACCGAGCCGGAGGTTGGCTGCATCCAGCACATGATCGAACATTGTTCCGATCGCGAAGGTCTCTAGCGGGGTTTTCAGGGCGTTATCGCCGGCGAAAGCATCAGCCAGCGCGCGGAGAGGTCCGGTTTCGCGCTCGAGCCTCTCCAAATTGTCGAGTTGCTCCAGCAGCGATGTGCGCAGATCGACCAACAGCTTGAGAGCGGCCTCTATCTCCGCGGCCGTGCGGCGCGCAGCCAGGGCATCCGCTCGAGCCGTCTCAGCGTCTTGGGCAGTTACAGTCAGGTCCGGCCGGGTGAGGTTTTCGACCGCCGTTTCAGCTTCATCGATCCGGGCATCGGCAAGGTTCACGTCGTCGCGAAACTTCTGAACTTTGGCGGTTAGTACCCCGATCTCGGGAATCAGTTTGACGCCGTCCCGGTACGCATCGAGCGAGAGACCAACTTCCTCCAAACGCTTCGCGAGCGCGTCCCTGGCACCTGTCACGGCCGACCGAGCAGAGCCGACGGCGCGAGCCGCAGCGGTGAGCTGTTCAGCCGCAGTCGCCTTGGCAACGGCGGTGGTCTGGCGCTGCTTGTCCGCAGCGGCGACCGTCTCGCGAAGGGATTTGATCTTCTGATCGACGCTTGATGCCTCGGCATCGAGGACGCTCACGTCCCGCAGCGATTCCGGAACTCCTGAGATGGCGTCCTGGTACGATCGCGCCGCAACGGCTTCAGCGGTTTTCTTATCCTGCAAATGGCATCGGGCAGCGTTCGAGGCAATGATCGCCTCTTCGGCCTCTCGCTTCGCCTCGACGAGATCGCCTTCCATCGAGCCGAGGTCGACCGGCTCTCCGAGGGCCGACAATTCATCGGCGACCTCCCGCCCCTCCTTCTCGATGAAATCCACGTCCGCCCTTGGCGCTGATTGCTCGGCCAGCAGCTTCGTCCGATCGGTCACCAGCGCTTCTGCCGGCGTGATCGCACCCTCGGCGATCGTCGCGTCACGGACGACGCCGTCGTGCTTCCTTCGCGCCTCGTTGAAGTTCCTCTCAAGGCGCTTCGGATCACCCTCCCCGTGTGCTGGTTGAGGGTGGTCGGCGCTTCCACAAACTGGACAGGGTTCGCCGTGCACCAAATGCGTGCTTGCCAGCATTTGGGCCTGTGCTCCGATGAAGGCGCGTTCGGCGAGAGCCAGTTGCTCTTGTGATTGCTCCACAAGACCGGCGGTTTGGTCCCGCCTCGCCTTCGCTCTACCCAGGTCTTCAATGGCTGCGTCAAGGCGCTGTTTGGCTTGGGTGAAGGCCTTCGCCGCCCGGAATTCCTCGCGCAATGCACCCAGCTTCGCGTCGAGTTGTGCTCGCTCGAGAGCATTTCCACGGGCGACTGCAACGCGCTCGGAAATATCACTATAGAGCGTCTCGAGGCGAACTCGCGACGCGTCTGCGGTTTCGAAGGCATCTTGGGCGGCCTTATGAGCAGCCGACGCAAGGTCGGACTTCGCCTTTAGATCGGCCGCGCCTGTCAGCGCCTCACGATGGCGCTCCAGCTCGTTCGATCGCTTTATCAGTCCATCGACTTCAGTTGCCGCTGCTTCCGCGGCAACGAAAGCCAGTTCGCTTTCGTCATGGTCGGATTTTGCCTTAAACTCGTTATCGCGGGCTTTGGCTTCTGCAGCGGTCACGTCATCAAAATATCGTTCCGCTTCGACTACCCGAGCATCCAGATCTGTCGCCTTCAGCGCATTCTGGGCGGTGGTAACCGCCCTGTCGGCTATGTCGACGTCGTCGCGCTGCGTTTCGAGTGCTGCGCGCGAAGAGCGAGCATTCTCAACGGCCGAAAAGCGCGCTTCGAGCGATTCCGCCTCGCTGTGGGCTTTATCGGCGGCGGCCGAGATCGTCTCGGCGCTTGTGGCAACCAGGTCACTCTCGTTTGCCCGATTCCGAGCCTCTTCGATACCACTCGCCAGTTCGTCGGTACTGGCGAAGCCACTCTCGGTCAGCCGCTGGGCGACGAGGCGATGGCCGTCTTCGAACTCGCGCTTGGCGGAGATCGCGCCTTCCTTCATTCGTCTGGTAATGTCGCGATAGAGGGATACGTCGAAGAGTTCGCGGAGAATGGCGACGCGCTCATCGCTGCTGGCGAGAAGGAATTTCTCAAAGCGTCCTTGGGGCAAAAGGACGATCTGCCGGAATTGCTCGACCCCATAGCCGAGCAACTCGCGAATTTGGCGACCGACCTCGCCCACTTTCTTCTCAGCGAGGACGACGCCGCAGTTATCGGTGGTCACTTCGTCGATCGGGACATCAGTCGCATCGAACAGCCAAGCGGCGTGGCTATCGACGGTCTCGCCATCTCCGCGCCTCTTCGGGCGCGCTTGGTCGGGCTGACGACGCACAAAATATCGTCGGTCACCAAGCGCGAACAGGAAGGAGACCTCGGTCATACGGTCGGGGTCAGCATGTTGAGACCGCATCGTGATGATCGACTGTTCCTTCTTCGCGCCTTCGCCGAAGAGAGCGAAGGTCATGGCGCTGAAGATAGACGACTTTCCCGATCCGGTAGGTCCATAGATGCCGAACAGGCCAGCGTCGACGGCATCTCGAAAGTCTATCTCCTCCATACCGGCATAAGGGCCGAATGCGGACATGATGAGCTTGATGGGTCTCATGCCGCTTCTCCCCCAGCAGCGAATTCGGCGACCGCCTCGTCGACGAGGGCTTTCTCCGCGTCGGTGATGGGAGTTTCGCGAACGAACCGAACGAAGTTGGCGATCACCTCGCGAGGTTGGTCGAGCGCCGCGCGCCCCTCGGCGTATCGCCTCTCCTGGGACCGATCATCACGTTCGTAGCTGAGCTGCACAGCGTTTGGATAAAGCGCCCGAAGGCGCTTCATCGGGTCGATCTGAGGATGTTCGTCGGTGAGCACCACTCGGATCAAGTCAGCCGAGCCTTCCGGGGCTGCAAGGAGCTCGGCGAGCTTGCCTCTGATGGCACGAACACTGCGGATCGGTACAAGGGGAAGCTCCGCAAGCGAAACCGAGCCGTCAGCGGCGAGGTCGACGAGCGTCATAGATTTCGCATGTCCCTCCTCGTCAAATCCGAAAGCGAGTGGCGCGCCCGAGTATCGGATGTGACTCACCCCGACCGCTTGGGGGCGGTGAAGATGGCCCAAGGCGACGTAATGAGCGCCCTCGAAGAGCGATGCTGGCACTGTTTCGATTCCGCCGACCGACCGTGTCAACGGACGCTCACCCTCACTGGTGCTGGCACCTTCGACAAATGCGTGTGCCGCGACGACCCACCGAACGCCTTCCGGCAGGTGACGCCGGGCGCTTGCGATCTGCTCGGCGAGAACGTCCGCCGGGCAACTAATGCCTTCATTCTCGTAACACGCGCGTGCCGAGAACTCATATCCGAACGGCAGCGCAGAGATGGCCACAACGCCATGTTCGTCGGTGATCAGGAGCGGCCGTTCGTCCCGATCGAGCGGGCCTCTAACCAACGCATGGGCGGTGTTAGCAAGGATGCCCATCGCACCGATTTGCGCGGCCGCGTCGTGATTGCCTGCGATCAGGACGATTGCCAGTTTGCCGTCTGCAGTAACATTGCGAATGAAATCGGAGAATCGACGGAGCGCAGCTTGCGATGGCGTGAGCCGATCGAAAATATCTCCAGCGATAATCAAGGCGTCCGGCTGATGCTCGGCGATGGCCTTCTCCACCTGCGCGATGATCGCATCATGATCCTCCTCCAGGCTCACCCCATGGAACTGACGTCCGAGATGCCAATCACTCGTGTGCAAGATGCGCATGCCCTGGGTCCGTGTAATTTTTATTCGTGTAGAAACTAGATGGATTCGCTGACTGGAGTCAACTATGCTCCCCTCATGACCGAACTCGAACCGAAACCCGCAATGCGGGCACGCCTCCATTATCTTGACCAGTGCTTCGCCTGGTTGGGACAGGCGAATCGGCGGGATCTGATCGAGGCATTCGGCATCTCGAACGCTCAAGCGGCGGTCGACTTTCGCGCATATCTTGAACGGGTTGCGTCGCCGGCTCCGACATATGATCCGGTCAGGAAGATGTATGTGGCCGCTAAAGGCCATGTCGGGTTGAGCGACACACCGGCCCCTGCTTCGCTCGAGGCGATCTATGCCAAAGCCCACGGCGATGCCTTCGCCCGATTGCCAGGCCCTGCCCGGCATTGCCCCGAGGAAGTCATGCGCGAACTCAATCAGGCGATCGAACGGCGATGCTTCGTGGAGATCGACTATGTTTCGATGACAAGCGGCCGTCGAGATCGCCAGTGGATCGCGCCAACGCACATTGCGAGCGACGGCGAGCGACTGCATGTGAGGGCTTGGAGCGAGGACAGGAAGGAGTGGCGTGACTTTCTTCCGATCCGAGTGTCGGCCGACAGTAGCTTCGCGACACGGCCGATCAAGGAACAGCTCCCTCCCGACATTGACTGGGAGACCATCGTCGAGGTGAGGCTGCGGCCGCGGTCTGATCTATCAGCGGATCAACGGCGCGCGGTGCAGCGGGAATTTGGGTTCGAAGGCGAGGCACTGAGCTTTCAGACCCGGCGCGCACTCGATTTCTACGTCGAGCGACGCTGGGGGCTCGACCGGCCCGGCGCCCGTCTCGAACGATTTTAGGCGCGCCGATGGCTAACGTCACCGTCGCGCCGCGAGAACGCGCCACCCCCGTCGAGGACCCCGCGATTCCCGAGGCTCGAAGCCTACGGACCGGAAAAATCTTGGACGCAAAGCGCTTGATCAGCGCGTTCCCCTATGACGCGGCGATACGACTGAGGGAATGCCTCAAGCTGGCGGCCTTTGCAGGCCAACCTCGACTGTCGTGCCCCATTTGCGGCGTGACGCTTTTCCTCGCCAGCAGCATGCACAAGAACTTCTACCTCCGGCATCGGTCAGAAGATGGGTCATGCCCGGCGGTCACGCGTACCGGATTGTCCGAGGCAGATATCCGAGCGATGAAGTATCGCGGCGCCCAGGAGAGCGGCGCACACCTCCGGATCAAGGAATTGCTGGTCCGTAGCCTGGAGGCCGATCCACGCTTTCGAGATGTTGTCGTCGAGAAGACGTGGCACGCCAGTGAGGGAACGAAGGGCCTTCGGCGACCGGACGTCGCCGCCCGCATCAACGAGCTTAGACTGGCCTTTGAAGTGCAGTTGAGCACGACGTTCCTCGATGTCGTGCTGGGGCGGAAGATCTTCTACAGAGAGCAGGGCGCCGCGCTTGTGTGGATCCTGCCAGGTTTCGACCCGAACTATCGTCGCATGACGACCGACGACATCCTGTTCGGCAATAATTCGAATGTGCTCGTCGTGGACGAGGCGACCGTGGCGGCGTCCGTCGCAGCCGGTCGATTCATACTCCGGGTCTGGCATCGGCAACCCAAAATAAAGGGTGACCGGGTCGTAGACGACTGGATCGAGAGGTTGGTTGGATGGGACGAACTGAAAATCGACGTCGATCGCCAGACGATTTGCGCGTTAGATTTCGAAGCGTCCGAAGCTGCCTGCTACGCCGAGCTTCGCGAAGCGCGCGAACGTCAGCGCGTGGAAGCCGAGGCCGCTCACCGTGGATCCATCGCTCGCATCGAAGAGGAACTAAGGGGTGAAGTCTTCGAATGGGCGTTGACCGCCCCGGAGAACATCAACCCGGTCGAGCATGAAAAGCGGTGGGAAGCGCTGAACTATGCCTTGGTGCCCTTCTGTTACCACCTAGAAGGTCCATCGTGCCGCATCCTCGTGCCGATGCGCATGGTGTGGGTGATCGAGACGGCACGCACCGGCGTTCCTGTCGGGTTTGGCCATCGGAACGTCCTGGAGGTGGCACATCATCTACTCCATCAGCACCCTGAGCTGATCATCGGATTTGGTCATCTCCTGCGCGCCTACGGCAATTTTCATTTGCTCGAGGAACTGGACAAGACCGGCAAATGGAAAAGCAAGATAAGGAGCTATCGGGCGCTCATGCGCTCGGACCCACGCTTTAAGCTCGCCGAAGACGAGGACCGGCTGTTCGGTTTTCTCTCAAACGAGCTGTGCAGAAAGCCTCCCACCGAAAAGACGCCAGACTAGATGGCTGACAACAAAAACCAGCACTTTGTTCCGCGGGTCCACCTGCGCCCATTTACGGTGGGGGGCGAGGGGCTGGCGATCAATCTGTTCAACCTCGATCGCATGAAGGCGATCCCAAACGCGCCGGTCAGGAACCAGTGCTCCGGGGACTATTTCTATGGCCAAAACCGGCTGCTGGAGAACGCGATCAACTTCATCGAAAACCCCTATGGACCCGTCATTCGCCACCTGGCTGACAACGGCGCGATAGGTTCGGCTGTGGAAATCGTGCTGAAGCGATTCATTTACCTGCAATATCTGCGAACGGAGGCCGCTTCCTTCAAAGCCAGCGAGATGGTGCTGGCATTGCACGATGTTCCCGGTTCCGACCTGCCGGTGCCGACCGTCAAAGAAGCAGCGAAGGAGGCGGTCCAAGCTGCGATGCTCAATTACAAGGACACGATGCGCATCGTTGACGATCTCACTCTTTGCGTCGTGCGAAATCGAACTGGTTCGCCGTTCGTAACGTCGGACGATCCGGCAGTATTGACGAACCGACTTCACATTCAGCGGCCCAGAAAGGCTCGGCCGAGCTTTGGCGCGAAAACGGCCGGCGCGATATTCATTTTGCCGCTGACCCCAATGCTCTGCGCCCTCCTTTACGACGGGGCAGTCTACAGCTCGGGCCACCGCGCACATTGGATCGATGCCGATCGATCTGCAGATATCCTCGCTCTCAATTCTCACCAGATCATGGGCTGTTGGGCCAACCTGTATTTTCGGGATTGGGACGATCGCGAGCTTGTTGCTGCGCAGGCGGGGACGAGCAAACCGCTGCGCCCGGAGACCCGCCAGACCGTGACGCAGGCTGTCCTGGAGAAAACGAACGACTGGGGCGAATATTATGCGGTCAAGAAGCCCACGAATATCCGAAACGGCGAGAAGGTGCTGGTGCATGTGGTGTCGAACCATCCAGTCCCGGCTGCATGGCCGTCATTCTTGCGGTTTCGGCCGAACGGACGGGCTTATTCCAACAACACCGGCGCTGGCCTGACCCGTAGCTGGTGTCTCGAGCAGGGCTTCGTGCGCGGCGAGGGCTATCACAAAGTATCGATCTGAGGCGCGCAGTCTCGCGGGAAGGACTTTTGAATGACGGCGGTCACGGCATCTTCGGTCTACTACATTAAGCTCGGGCGCAAAGGCGATTGGGAAGCCGAGAGCATCCACGACGGTGTCATCCGGTTTGGTTATCGCGAGGCACCGCATGACCTTTGCGCGGCGGGAGATTGGGCGGCCGTTCGTGAGGCGATGATGCGCATTAGGGGAGATGCCGGCGCTGCGACCCGCGACGTGAAGCAGATCCGCGCCTTCTACGAGAGCGACGAGACGGTCATCTTCATCACGTTCGTGGGTGGTCTGCTCTATTGGTGCCGGCCGTCTGGCGAGATCGAGATCCTCGGCGACAACAGCCACCGCCGGCCTACGCTGGATGGGTGGCGCAGCACCACGATTGGCGGCACGCTGCTGACCGCCGACCGCCTCTCGGGCCATCTTCTCAAGGTGCAGATGTTCAGGGGCACGATCTGCGACGTCGCCGCTGCCGACTATTTGCTGCGTCGACTCAGCGATGAGCTGTCGCCTGAAGTGGCCGCGGCAGAGGAGGCAGAGAGCGCGCTCATGACGGCCGTGATCCCGCTGATGCGGCTCCTGACGTGGCAGGATTTTGAGCTGCTAGTCGACCTGATCTTCTCTTCGAGCGGCTGGCGCCGGGTCAGTCAACTTGGGCGAACTCAGAAGACCATCGACCTCGAACTGGTGCTGCCGAGCACGAGCGAGCGCGCGTTCGTCCAGGTAAAATCCAAGGCAAGCCGCGCTGCACTGGATGACTATGCTGTGCGCCTGGAGGAAGCCGAGGCCTACGACCGAATGTTTTTCGTTTGGCATACCGGTGTTATCCCCGAGGATGAGGCGCCGGAGGGCGTTATAATGCTGGGTCCGCAGCGCCTGGCAAGAATGGTGGTCGACGCCGGCCTTTCGTCGTGGCTACGCGAGAAGGTCGCTTAGGAATTGGCGGTCAGGTATCGGCCAATCGGACGGATTATTCGGACGGCCCTGACCTTGGGTCGAGATAGGTATCGATCAGCTCGAAATATTTGCGGGTGTCCGCGTAGACATATTGCTGCGCACTTTGGATGGATATGCGGTTGGCGGCATCGATCAGCGCCGGCGGCGCCAGGGCGTCGAGTTGGTTCAGCAGCTCGCTGTTATAGCTCGCGAGGAAGATTGCTGTCGGGGAGAGCGGCAGCGAGATCAGGCAATCCGGCGATCCAAGGCCCGGCAGCATGCAGATCGGAAAATCGCTGGTAAGGAGTCCATAATACCAAGATTCACTGATCAGAACCCGCAGGCCCACGCCCGTAGGCCGAGCGACATGATCCGCCAAGGTTGCTCGACGAGCTTGTTCCAGGCGTCGCAACAATGGTCGACAATCTCGTCGTAGGAGCCGAAAACACGGTTCGACAGCCAATTGTCGCGGATGAATTGCCACACGTTCTCCTGCGGATTGAGCTCGGGGCTTTTCGAGGGGATCGCGACGATCGAGATGTTGTTGGGTACGATCAGCTTCGGCGTCAGATGCCACCCGGCTTGATCCATGAGCAGCACGGCATGGGCGCCGGGTGCAACGTGCAGCGCGATCTCTTCGAGATGCAGGTTCATGGTGTCGGTGTTGCAGAAGGGAAGGACCAGACCCGCCGCCTTGCCCTGCTGCGGGCAGATCGCGCCAAAGATGTAGGCGGATTTGGTGCGCTGATCGTGCGGCGCCGAAGGGCGGGTTCCTCGCTTCGCCCATCGCCTCGTGATCTTGTTCTTCTGCCCGATCCGGGCCTCGTCCTGGAACCAGATCTCTATCGATGTGCCGCGCGGGAGGGACGCTCTGACCTTGTCCAGCTCGGCGGCAAAGCCCCCCTTTTGAAGGCTTCGATCGCTTCCGGGTCCTGAGCGTGGTGCTTGGGCCGCGCCGAGAGCTTGCGATATCCGAGCGCACGCAGCTCGCGGCTCAAGGTGGGCCGCGATACCGAAAGCGAGAAGTCGTCCCACAGCATCTGCGCCAGATCGACGATCCGCCAGCGCACCACGCCATGGACTGCCGGTATCGGACCCCGCTCGATGGCCTCGACCAGCGCTGCGCGGTGGGTCGCATTCAGGATCGACGGCTGTCCTGGCGCCTTCCGGTCGATCAGCCCCTCCGGACCGGCAGCGTTGAACTTCATCACCCAGTCCCGCACGATCTGCAACGTGACCCCGCCGATCCGCGCCGCCTCCGTCCGGCTCGCCCCATCGTAAATCGCCGCCAGCGCCAGCAATCGCCTGGTTTGTGCGCCATCCTTGGAGTGGCGGGCCGCATACCTCACAGAGGCGGCGTCAAAATCGGTGCGAAGCGCGATCGGCATGGCAAACTCCAATCCGTTTGCCATCTTGAATCAGCCCGAGCCGCAACTGGCAAGCCCGCGAGTCACGATCTGTGAGCCTTGGTATAAGGGCCGTCGCGGAAATGGAAGACGCGCCAGTCCATTCGGGCGATGTCCGCCTTCATCTGCGGCAAGTCGACCAAGCCCGGGATCAGCGTCGTTCCAAAATCCTCGACCAGGCCGTCGATGCCGCGCTCCTTCAGAAACTCCATCAAGGTCGGCGGGTGCCCGGGACGGCGCAACGCCACATACTCCTCGGGCCGCGCCGCTATTTCCCGCGCCAGCGTCTCCGACGCATCAGCCTTCAACTTTCGCAGGAGGCTCGGCAGGCGCACCAGCAGGGACATCAGGAAGCGAACCCATGCTATGCGTAAGTCCGTCTGCAGCGCCGGCTGGGTGTCGCTGAGGAGTATTCGCAACGCCTTCGCGGCCGGATCGTCAATCTCCGGCCCCATGAACTCGCGTTCGATCGCATTGCGATGTTCGGGGGGCACGCTGTTCAGAGCATAGAGGCCCCTCTCCGCTCCAATTGTCTTGGGCGCATATTCGCGGACGTACAGCTTTCCCTGCTGGCGCGAATAGGTAGAGAGCCTTCCTTGCGCGTTGGCCCAGCGTGAGAGGTAGAATTGCGGCAGGAAGTGGTGGCGATCGGGGTCGCTCAAATTGGTCCCCTGTCGATAGGGCTTTGCATGCTCAGAGAAGCGCCTGCTGCGCGCTGATCGGCGGATAGACCTGGGTCGGGATGAGGCTACCCTTAGGCAGGACGCGCAGGACCTCGCTCGCCGGCACCGATGGGTCGAGCCAGTCGGCCCAGGAATCCCGCGGTAAGGGGATGATCTGCCGGTGGTGATAAGGCTTGATGTCTTCGCCGGGCTCGGTGGTCAGCAGCGTGAACGCCTCGCCCTCGGCCGTTGAGCGCCAGATGCCCGCGATGCAGAACCAGTCGTGGTCGCGCATCGTGAAGAGCCATTTGGTCTTCCGTTTCTGCTTGGAGTCTTCGGGCGTTGTGAACTCGTAGAAGCCGTCGGCGAGGATCAGGCAGCGATGCGACGTGAACTCCCGGCCCTCCGACTGGTAGTTGTAGACGGGTTTGCCGTTGTGGCCGGGCCAACTCCATCGTCGATTGACCAGCTCGCCGATCCCCCTGCCCTCGCCGCTGCGGACGATCGGCGCGATATCGCTGATCTTGATGTCCTCGCGGGCGGCCACGTTAGGCGTGCCCTCCGGCATTTTGATCTTGATCTTGAGGTCGTCGAAGTCCTCGACGATCGAAGCGATGTCGACCTCCAGACGATAGTCATTGCACATCGGTCACCCGTTCCGCTTGTTCTTGCGACTCATTCGTGTTCCATATATGTTCTTCTCATGTCCACGCCAACGCCGTTCGACTCCGAGGCGCCCCTCGAGAAGCTTCTACGCATCATCCGGCGAAATCCGGACGATATGCAAGAACTGGAAATGGTCGAGGCCCGTTGGGGCTCCAATCCCCGATTCAGCGATGGAACCTCGTTTCGGTTCGTTCGCGCGGAAGGCAAGACATTCCCGAAGCAGCGCTGCCTGGTTCCCGCGTCCGAGTTTCATATGACGGTGGGCGATAAGCAGTACCGGGTGAAGCTCGACGACGGTAATTTCTTCTATCTTGCCGCAGTGTGGGAGCCGGCGATCGCCGAGTGGCCGCTCTCGTTTCGGGTCATCACGGTGGCCGCCAATCCGGAGGTCAGCCGTTATCAGGATCGGCACGGAGCCATCATACTGAGGCGCCAGCGCATGCAATGGCTCGACAATAGTGTTCCTGAGTCCGACCTTCTCGAGACGCCGCCGGCGCGAACCTTCATCGTTGAGGAAATCACGCGCGGACCGCGGCAGAAGGCGCTCGCGCTCTAGTCTGGAACGACGATGGCCATGCCGGCGAGCCGGGAGGTCAGCTCGGCACGCGTGATCGGCACATCGTAGCGCCATTCGAGCAGCCGGACGCCGTGTCGCGCCAGCAAGGCGCGCTTCTTCTCATCGCGAGCGCAGGTAAGGTCGAACCCCTCCTGCCCCCCGAAAAGCGCGATCGGCTCGTAGTGCTGCTGCCCTTGATATTCGATGGCGAGCATCAGCTCGGGCACATGGATGTCGATCGACTGCATGCCGAGGAACGGCGGGCGCCATTGATGGACAGCGGATGGCCAGATCGAGCGAACAAGGTCGAATAGTGCGACCTCGGATACCCAGCCGCGCCCGATCTCAGGGATTGAACGCTCTCGGCGAAAGGCTTCCTCCGCTGCAACCATGGCGCTCGCGAAAAACTCCGACGCGCCGGTATCTGCGACGCCGATATTCCGGGAGAAGATCCGGCCGCGCTGGCCGCTAGGATTGGAGAATTGGGCCATGTGGCGCCGGTAGGTGGCCCAATCGGCCGAAGGCGGCAGCGGCGGTATCATCGACGATCCGAAGTCCGGGCGCAGTCTGGTCATCTCTCCCAGAACGGGTGGCTCGAGCGCGAACTGCGCGTCCAGATGATCTAGAAAGGCCTCGAAATCCTCGAGCAGCCGGTCGGCGATCAGCGATCCTAAGACGTGCTTGCGCGCGAGCACCCGAATGTCCTGAGCCTGAAGCGGAGATCCGGTCAGAAACCGCAGATAGATGACTTCGTCGAACAGGGGCTCCCGCTCGCGGCCGGGGACAGCCTCGACCAGCTCTAGGGCCTCCTCGAGCCGGTCCGCCTCCGTGAGGTCCAGCACGCGCTGCCAATGCGGGTCGGGGTCCCAGGGGCCGGCGTTCACATCGGGAAGGTCGGCCGGCAGCCCGGACCCATCGACGCCGCGCCATTGGTCGCCCATCAGGCGAGCCTGCAGGCCGTACCCGCGCGAGCGATTATTGTCCTCCCAGATCCGCGCGATCGGCAGCGCCGGATCGAGTGGCGTTGCAGTCCAGGATTGGCCCTGAGCAATTCCCTCGGGCCGCATCACATAGCCGATATCGAAACCGGCGGCCGAATAGTCGCCCATGGCAAGATCGCCGATGGCTTCCACGAGCCGCTCATAGAGCCGGACCTGATCCTTGCGCACCCCGACCGAGACGAGGACACGCCCGCGCGTCGAGATCTGGCGAGAGACGGCGGGCGCATAGGTGGCAAGCTCGACTGCGCGTCGCCTGCGGATGCCGGGGCCTTCGAGGAAATGGATGCGGTGCGTGATGTCGTCGGCGAAGTCGGGATAGGAAAGCGGCACCGGTACGACCGTCTTGGCCGGCCGCTTCCTGGCCGGGGCCTCCGATCCATACTCGGCGAGGAGTTCGCCGCAGAGTTTCGAGAGCTTCGCGAAGTGCCTCGCCGCGGGCGAGCCCGGCTCCCGCTTGCCGGAAAGCGTTGCATAGAGCTTCTGCCATTTGGCGAGGTCGCCCCGGTACATCGTGCGCAAGGTGCGGTTTTTCAGCGTGTCCTCATGCAGCTTCGCATCCGCGCGAAACGCCTCAAGGCCTGCGTCTCCCTTCTCTGGCGGTGGCGGCTTGAGGATCATAGGCTGCTCAGCCGAACGACGGCGAGCCGTCGGCCCAGCCGGACGCCTGCCAGAGAATATTGAACTGGTCGCGAAGCTGCGGCTGCATTGGCGCGGAGAGATCGTCCGTGCGCAACTCAGGCAGGAATAGCTCCGGCTTGCGGATCCCGCGGCCACCGCCGCGCGCGCGGGTGAGCTCGACATCCTCCACGCCGCGAAAGGCGATCGACACCAGTCCCGGGCCGGTCAGCCCGACGGCGGCGAGCACGCCGACCAGCCGTTCGAGATGGCTGACGATCCCGGTCTCAAGCTCCCGGCCATCAACCACGATCTGCGGATCGTTATCGATCCGCGTGCCGATCGTCGCCTCATACTCGATGGCGCCAGGCCGCACGAAGCGGGTGCGCCACCTGGTCTCCGGATTATTGTCCGTCGGGATCAGCGGGAGCCCATAGCTCCACCATTGGCGCTCGTCGGAGTCCGACTGCACGCGCACCTGCATGTCGGGCGGAAAACGCAGCGCGGCCGTCATGACGAGCTTGGGATCGATCGCCGGCCGATCCATGGCGGCGAGGGGCACGATGCGCAGCGTCATGCTGGGCGTGGCGACGATCTCAGGAAGCCCGCCGCGCATCCGGTCCATTGCCAGCTCATTCACGGTGGTCTGGGCGGCTTCCCATCGGGGATCGACTTGCGGAGCGGCGGGCGGTGGGGCAGCGACGCGGATCCGCGACCGCCCGACCTTCTCGAAAGCATCGACGGCGTCGATCAGGGCTGTCGACCGGCTGTTCAGCTCCTTGACGGCCGCCAGTGTCGACGGCTGCATGCCGCGCCTGACATCCTCGTCCGTTTTCACCCAGGCCATATTGTGGTTCTGGTTCATGACGTGGACCCGCTCGTAGACCAGCTCCATCAGCGATGTGTTCGCCGCGCGCACCGCCAGTGCCGCCTTCTGGAGTGCCTCGTCCTCAAAATCGAATGCGGCGCCGGCCCAGGTGGAGGCCACTTCGTCGAGGGGATCGAGGGCCCTGCGCGGGTAAGGCGTCCCGAAATTATGCTCGCGCAGGAACAGGCGCAGCGGCTCGGGAAACTGCGCACGATAGCGCTGCAGTAGCTCGACGTCGTGCGGATGAGGCTCGGCCGGCGGCTGCGCCATGCGGAGCACTTCATCGTCGAGGATCAGGCGAAGCGCGCTTTCCAGATCCTTCTGCAAACCGAGCCTGGCCGCCTGCCGATCCTCATCGCTCGCATCCGCCGGGCAGTGGAACAGGATCGGTCGCTTGAAGTGCGTGAGGTCGAACGGGAGCGGATGATCGTCCGGGTGCCCCATTGCTGTGTTCATGACGCCAATCATCCTGGCCCACCCGCGGGATTTCAGTGCCCAGCCATGCTCAAGCAGGACATTGGGATTGGGAGAGAGCTGGCGGTTGGCCCGGGTCGCGACATGGGTGAGGTCGGAGAGGAACGCGACGGCCCGATCGATCTTCCCGAAAATGGTGTCCGCGAGCGGCGGCATGCCGCTGACGTTGATCGTATCGCGATCCGCACGAAGGTCGCGTTCTGCGGGATCGACATCGGCGTCTGCGTTGAGCGCCTTGATCGCACGATCGAGCGCCCATTGGATGAAGCCTCGGCCGATACGGTTCTCCGTGTCGCTCTGCCAGGAATAGAAGATGTAGTTCGGCATTCCGCTAATGATTCGCCCCGTTTGCCCCTGGCGATCTTGCTACCACGGCTCTGCCCGTCGGGCAGCAGCGAGAACGCGGGGCTCGCGTCAGGCCCGCTGTCGCCTGCTAGTTCTGCTCGTGAACCTGTTCGCCTTCGCTGCCATGATGGCGCAGCATGTGCTGCAGCATCGACCAGCTCGAGCGATAGCGGTTTGTGGCTTTCGGATCGCTCGACACCACGACCAGCGCCGACAGGTCGGAGGGCGACGCCTTGGAGAAGATCATGCGCAACGCGTCGTCGGGCGATTGCGCGCGCGGCGCGGAGGCCGCGTTGGTCGCCGCGCGCAGCAGATAGGTCGCAAAGTCGATGCTTTCCTCCAGCACGTCGGTCGTGGTCGGGCTGCGCACGCTCTCGACGGGCTTCACCAGCGGGGGCAGTGGCGTCTCCTGATCGCCGAGATTCTCGTAGAAGATGTAGGCAGAGGCGCAGTCATTGGCCGCAAGCAGGTTCAGCTGGGGTCCGCGCAGCATGTTCGTCTGTGAGACGCTGGCGGTGGGCCGTGCGTAGCGTTTTGCCTGGAAGATCAGCGGAACAATGCGGCGCTCCTCCACCTCCCTCTTCGCGCCGGGCTGCACGGTCCTGCCATCGAAGTCGAGGATCAGCCCAAAGTCGCCGCCGGTTGCCTGCTCCCCGCCCCCGACCTGAAGATCTATATCGCTGATCGCGAGCGTGGCGCCGCTGCGGGCAATGGCTGGAGCGATGACTTCGGACCACGCCTTGCCCTGCGCCGCCAGCGCCTCGAGCAAATGCGCGGTGAGGCCTTGCTCGCCCTTCTTGGACGTGCAGCGTTCGAGCTGGAAGCCTGTCTCGGCCTCAAGCGCCGAAAAGAACAGCCACCAGTCGGCGAGGTCGCGGTAGCAGGGTGGTTGCGTAAGCACGCGTTCGAGCAGTACGGCCCAGGAATTCAGCGTCGCAGGGTCTTCCCTCAGCAGGTACATCATCGACATGTGGCCCGCCCCGCCAAGCCATTCGCTGGTGCCGCGCACGGCATCGGCCTTTCGCCTGTCGGCAGCCGGACAGGCATTGGTGAACTCGACCATTCCCCGGACAGTTTCCTCGTCCGTCACGAGGGAATGTGCACGACTCATGGCGGCGAAGATCTCATCGCCGTCCATCCCGAAGGCGCTGAGCATGGTCTGGTCGGTCCCGGTCATAGCAACGCCTATTGTTCTCCCGCTGATGTGCCCGGAGCCTAAAGCGGCTCCGGGCCGGTGACCATCAGTCTCGTCTTCAGATTGCCGTCCGGACGGCGATGAAGATCGATGATGTGCCCGGCGCCAGGCTCGAACTTCATCAATGCCGCGACCGTCTCATAGGACGTATTCGGTCCGAAGAACCGTTTCGGCCCGTGCCATTTCTGCCCTTCTATCAACCGGACACGATAGGTTCCTGACGGCACCGGAACTTCGACCCGCTCATTGGCACCGACATAGATCGACAGTGCGTGACGGTTGTCGGGCTGGTAGAGCTGAACTACGGCGTTGGCCGCACTGGCCGCGATCGTGAGAGAGCTTTTGCTGACGAACCCGACAAGGTTGCCTGCAACGGTGACGGACCCCGTCTCGGGAAAGGGCTGGGCGGCCTCAAAGTCAGGAATCCAGCCCTTTCGCTGCGCCTTGCCGTAGAACGGAATGAGCGTCGCCAGGATGGACAGCATCAGGATCCATTTCTGGGCCGGGTGGACTGCAAACCTTGCTCGGGCAGTTGTAGTGCCCCGCCGGGTGGCCCGGCTTTCCTTCGGATCGATCCAGAGCCCGGAATGTTTGAGACGGCCCTTCGCGTCGATCCACGACGCGCTTCCCAGACGTGCCGCCGCCTCGCGACGCCGCCGCTCCCGCACATAGTCGCGATCATCGATGCCCATCCTGGCCCTCCCCCTTCAAAACCAGCCGTCCTTGCGGCCTTCATTGCTGTCGCGCAGGCTCCGCCCGTCGACCGCGGAGCGCCGGATTTCCAGCTCGACCTGATCGCCCTTCCGACGCGTCCGGAAGTCCGCCTCGCTGAGGCCGTTGCGGCGCGCATAATCCTCCGCCGCCTTCTCGCTGCCAAACTTGCCGCCTTCGTCAAAATCCCATGCCATGATCGGTCTCCTTTCTTCTGGCCGGCACCGCGCCGGCCCTTCGCTACAAATCGAGGCCCAGGCTCCGCTCCGGGAGCGGCGGCAGCAGGTCCGCTTTGTCTGGCTTGAGGTCGGCGGGTGCCTTGAGATCATCACCTTTGGGCGGCGCCGCTGTCGGCAGCGGGCCGTCCGGAAGCGGCGGCAGATCAGCGAGGATGTCATCCTGTGCGGCAAGGTTGATGCCGTCGATCGGGCCGGGGTCGAACTTGGCTCGCTCGGGTCCGGCTTTCTTGCCGTCGATGTCGAGACGGCCGAGCGTTTCGAGAGCCGAGGTCTTATTGCCAGGATTAGCGTCGAGCTGACGCTCGAGCTTCTGCTTGTCGTCGACGACCATGGTCAGATCGTCGCGGACACGGGTCACGCCCACATTGAACAGGCGCTGATTGGACAGATTGCGCTCGTGACTGTCCATGACGGTGATGGCTTTGTCGGTGGTGATACCCTGCGCCATGTGCATGTTGAGCGCGTAGGCGAGGTCGAGGCGCGAGAGCATTGGATCGCCGAGGTCGAGGGTCAGGGTTTGCCTCGTCGTAGTTTCGACGGTGACGCCGCTCCCATCGACCGACAGCACGCGGGCGAGCGCGGCGTTGTGGAGATCTCGCGCTTTGTCATTGGCGGTCCATCGGATGCGGTCGCCCTCACGGACATGGAGGTCCTTCCTCTCGGTGAGTTCGAGGCGATCACGCTTCTCGGTTGGCGAGAGCTTCTGGGGGTCGAACCGAATTCTGCGCCGCCCGTCGAAGAGCTCCACCTTGCCCGAGGGCAGCACCTTGGTGACGTCGTAGCGGCCTTGCCCGAGCCCGACGTCCTGCGCGCCGCCGCGCCCGACATCGAGGGTCTGGCCGGGGCGATAGAAGGAGGCATAGCGCAGCTCCTCCCGGGTCAGGTTGACCCGCTCATAGACTGTCAGGTGGATGCCCTCGCCCCGGACGCTGCCCTCGGCTGCGAGCCCGTCCTGAATGCGCTGGTTGATGATCGCGCGGGACTCGCGCCCAGAGGCGAACACGGCGGTGGCTGCGCGGTCCTCGTCGCCGAGCGCGAGCCACATTTCGGCGGCGGTCTCGGGCGGGCTTTCGCTTTCATGGACCTTGTCGCCCAGGACCTTCATCGCCTCGCCGGCCTTCCCGACATTGGCGAGCGCGGCGACCGTGCGCAGCGTGTCGGTGCGCTGGCGGATATTCTCGTCCATGCGCGCCATTGTCCCGCCGCCGGCCTGGATCATCGCGAAGGATTTGCCGGCATCGATCGATGAGAGTTGCTGGCGATCGCCGACCAGGACGAGCTTATCGACCCCGAGCGCGTCCGCGATCTGGTGGAGCCGCAGCATGTCATTGCTCGACACCATCGAGGTCTCGTCGACCACAAGCATGGCGCCGGCGAGCCTGGAGCGCGCACCCTCGAACCGCGGGCCTTCACGTTCGGTCACGAACTTCTCGTTGGCGAGGACGAACGAGGCGATCGTCTGGCTCTGAATCCCCGCCCCCTCGGCGAGATCGGCGACCATCTTGTTCTGGAAGGCGAGGCCGAGAACCTTGCGCCCCTCCGCTTCGGCGACACGGGCCACCGCCTGGAGCATGGTCGACTTGCCGGCGCCGGCGATGCCCTGAATCGCTACCGTGCGATCGGCCGAGGAGAGGATGAGCGTCGCGGCACCGAGCTGGCCGGCATTGAGCGGCCGGTCGGCCACCGCCTGCAGCCGCTCTGGAGCGTCGGCTGCCGACTGCATCGGCGTGGCCTTTCCGGTGCCCGTCTCGACCGCGGCGAGGATGTTCTCCTCGGTGCGCAGCGCCTCCTGCGTCGTCAGCATCTCAACGCCCTTGTCGCCGATGCGTGCGACCCCCTGGATGAGCTGGCGGTTCTCGATGAGCTGGCCGATCCGGTGCTCGACCGTTTCGATCGTCACCCCCTTGAGACCGAGGTCCAACGCGGTCTTGGAAAGTTGATGGTGGCCGAACGCCGCCTCGCGCTCGGAAAGGATCCGCACCGCCGAGGCAACCGCGAGCTGCGAGCGCGCGACAACAGACGATTTGGTGGCGCGGGCAAGCCCGCTATCGACCAGCGGATCGGGCGAGCGAAGGAATCCGCCGATGATTTCGCGGGCGCCGGTGATCGCATCGGTGACCGCGCGAAAGCCCCGCTCGAGACGGCTGTCGGAAAGGCCTTGCCCAGCCCGCGCCTCGGCCGAGGCAAGCAGGCTCTTGCCGTCGAACCCGAGCGCGGCCGCCTTGTCGATCCAGCCCTGGACGAGGGTGCCCCGGTCTTCGACATTGAGCTTGGGATCGCGGGTCGTGGTGGTGACGCCGTCGCGTCCCTTGGGCGAGACGATACCGAGTTCCGCCGCCTTCTCGAGGATGGCTTCGCGCCGCTGGCTGAAGGCGTCGATCACCGCCTTCGGTACACCGACGATCTCGAAGGTGCCGTGCTTGCCCTTCATCTCGACCTGGTAGCCGAGCTGCTCGAGCCCGGCGCGCAGATAGGCGTGGTAGATGGCACCGATCGTCGTGTTGTTGCTCCAGATCTTGTCGGCATGGAGCGCCTGCCATTTGCCGTCCGGCATTCGGGTCAGATTGGCGACGACAGCATGGACATGGGCCTGCGGATCGAGCGCCCGGCTCGTGTCGTGCTGGAAGAGCGCGTAGACGAGATTGCCAGTGCGGACCGGCACCTTGCGGCCCTCGATATCCTTGCGCCCTTCGGCAAGGTTCTTCTCGACCCAGGTCATGGTCTTCTGGACTGCGCTCAGGTTCGCGGCGAGCACGCGCTTGTCGCCGGCGATATAGGCCATCAGCGACACCGACTTGGGCACTGAGAAGGTGAGGTCGAGCCCGTTCCGCCGGTTCTCGACCTGGGCGACCCCCTCCCCGCTCGGCAGGACGCCGCTCAGCGTTTTCTCAAACGTGTCGCGCGCAACCTCGCCCGATAGGCCGAGCGCCTCGGCCTCTGCCCCGCCCCATTCGCTGACCTCGGCCGAGCCGTCGGCCGTGTAATAAGTGTCCTTGAAATCGTCCTTCGCGAAATAGTTCGCGGCGCCGGCTGCGGAGCGGACCGAGGCGATCGAGTGCATAAGTCAGATCCCCATGTCGAGATCGTCGTTGTCGCGCCCGGCGGCGAACCCTTGGCGCAATTCGATGAAGGTTTGGTCCTCGACCTGCGGGGCGGGCGCGACAGTGCCGCGCGCATCGCGCCGCTCGTCTTCAGGCCGCGTGGCGGACGCTTGCTCGCCCTCCTTGGCCGCCCCGTTTGGCGCCTTGTCGGACGAGCGGGTAGCCGGCGTCGACTGCTCGTCGCGATCGTCATTGCGCTGGGCGCTGCGCGCGGGGTCGGAGCTCTCTTCCTCCGGCGGGCCCTGCAGGATGCGGGCTGCCATATCTTTGGCGAGATTGGTCGATTCCACGACCTCGTCGATGATCTGCGCGGCGCCGTCACGACCGCCCGCCTCGCCCCCGTCTTCCGCGAACACCTCCTCGCCACGGCGTGAGCGCACCGGCTGCATCGAGGGCCGGGCTATGAAGCCGCGGGCGATCTCGGGATAGTCCTTCCACTCGAGCAGAATGCGCGCCGCGGGGAAGCCGTCGGGAAACTTCACGAACCCGTGCATCGAGGGCAGGTTGGTGATGTCGTCGGCGATGACGAGGGGCTCGACCTGCTTGCGCGGGGTCAGGGTCGAGGCATCACGATTGTTGTTGTAGCCGTAGCTATAGGCCTCATCCATCTGCCGCACTTCGCGGTTGCCGATATATTGCGAGCATTCCTCGGCGGTCTTGAGTTCGCTGGTCGCGAGGATGAGTTTGGTGCGTGCAAGCGATGCGAGATTGCGTGCGCCTTCCTCGCCATAGACCTCGACCAGTTTTTGAAAGCTGTGGAGCCCCAGAATCATCGCGCCACCAAAGTTACGGGCGGTCTGGAGTCCCTTCTCGATCGCCGGCAGGCGGTGGAGCGCGCCGACCTCGTCGAACATGAACCAGGTGCGCAAAGACCGGGTCCGCGGCAGCGTCATAAGGCTGGTGATGGCAAGGTTCATCCAGAGCGTGAGCAGCGGCCTGTTCATCTCCAGGTCGTCGTAATCGGAGGTCACGAACAGGATCGATCCCGGCGCGCGATCCTCGGTGATCCAGCGCCGGATCGAGAACTGTTCGCCCTCGTCGGGAAGGAAGCGCAGGACCTGCGCATTGGTGTTGAAGACGGCGCGGATGGACTCGGCCATGCGGGCGGCTTCGGGCGCGGTAAGCGGGTCGGCAATCGTGTTGGCGAGGAAGCGGTGAACGCGCTTCAGGTCCGCCGTCATTAGATTCTCGGAGAGCGCGAGATTGCTGGTCTGGCCGCGCTCCTGGAGCCGCACGCACATCTCGATGAACAGGGTCCGCGCGGCGAGGGCCCAGAAGGGTTCGGAAGAGCCACCATCGGACGGGATCAGCGCCGCGGCGGCGGATGTGAAATGGCTGTAGGTCGAGCAGTCGTTGAAGATCGACCAGGCCGGGCAGCGCTGGTCCATGGGGTTGAGGATTGTATCGCGGGCCGGATCGTAGAAGGCTTCCACATAGGCGCCGGTGAGGTCGAAGATGACCGCATTGTCCTGGCGCTGGCGCATCTGGGTGACGATGCTTCTGAGTTCCGTCGTCTTCCCCGCGCCGGTCGTGCCGATGAGCATCGTGTGGGACTGCTCGAGGCGGTGCGGATAGGGGACGCCGGCGAGGGAATAGGGATGATGGATCCCGCCCGCCTTTCGCTCGGAAAAGGGCAAACGGAGCACGGCGTTCGGGTTGAGCCGGGGGAAGAACTGGCGCGCATCTTCGGCGAACTTGGCGGCGTTGTGCTGCGCGATTTCGGAGACGAGGACGGCGCGGTCGACGAGCATCGCGCCCCGCTCATGGCGTTCCTGAAGGATCGTCTTGCCGCGCCTGCGGGAGATGTCGACGAACCAGATCGCGAGGGGCGTCACGACGAAAATCGAGACAAGGAGCGAGCCGATCAACGCGTGGACCGTGGTGGCCCAGGCCTTTTGGACGGCGGGGATATAGGGCACCGCCGGCATGATGGTTTTGTAGATCTCGCCGCTCGGCAGCGTGACGTTGACGCGCTTGTTCGGATTGAGGTCGACCCAGTTCCAGAGGCCCGCATAGACCTTCATGCAGACAAGCTGGAATCCGTGCTCATCGAGGCGGATCGATAGGATGATGAACCACGCCAGGAGGAAGGCGAAGAACCACGCCAAGATCGGCAGCTTGGCCCCTGAAAACCACATCAGCATCTCATGAGTGAGAAGCTGCGAGCCGCGGGTGAAATTCCCCGAGTTGCGCTGCACGCGGCCGCGCGCGCTGTGGTGGGTCAGCGGGATGTTTTTCCCGTTCGAGCGGATGTCCTCACGCGCCATGATATTGGACCAGGCGCTTGTCGGTTTCTGCTACGAGACGGTCGCGCAGCTCGGGATATTGCTCGCGGATGATGACGTCGAGGGCGAGCTGCTGGAACTCGCTGATACGGGCGAGCCGGCGTTGGCTGGCGGTCAGGACATCGGAGGAGGAGAGGAAGACGTCGAGCGCCGATCGGACGATGTCGGCGACAGTCAGCTTCTGCTCAGCGGCGATCGCGCTGAGGCGGTCCCATTGGGAGCGCTCCAGGCGAATATTGTAGTGCCTGTAACTGGTAGCCAAGACCAACCTCCTAGCAGGGAGGCTGGTGGGGACCGAAGAAGAGCCTTGTTTATAGCGTTTGAGCCCTGGCCGAGCAAGTTGATCGTTGGGGGCCGGCTCCCTGTAGTCTCGCGTAGTACATGGAACTGGCGGTTTTCCGTCGCTTTAGCCCAGTCCGAACAGCGTACTACGCCATACTCTCCTTCCCTTCCGCGCTAACCCGTTGTGCAACAACGGAAACCCAGCACATTCAGGTGCGTAGGGTGTGCTCTTCCTTAGAGACTGATACCAGGTTCCGGGCTTGTTCGTTGCTGGTCTGAGAGTGGCGCTTGCCGGGTCCGGCAGGGCAGAGGTCCGCCGAGAGGCGGAACGGCGATTCCCGGGGCTGTCCAGACAGCCCGGTCGCGAAGCGGTATGGTCGAGGGGCGTCCTCGCCGCGCTCGGGCAACGCCCGAGGCGCGGGACCAATGGCGGCCGAAGGCCCCATTGTGAAGGCGAGGATCGTGACCCGAACGGGCGGAGACAAGGCGTCTGCCTTGACTCCGTGAGCTTGGCCGCCGGCCCTTGCAAAGGGTTCGGCGGCCTTAGCGAATAGAGCCGTGATCGGGCCTTGGCCCGATTCGCCCAGCCGCCCAAAACTTCTTCTTCCGGGCGTCAGTTGCCACGGCTATATTCACTCGGTTCATAGCCCGATTAGCCTTCACAAGAGGCACCTATGGCAAAGACATTGGAACAGGAGCGTTTGGCACTCGAAGAGGACGAGCGGAAGCTGCAGAGCCGACGCAAGATGCTCGAAGAGAAGGAACGTGAACAGGCGATCACGCTGGTCGACCGAGCGGGACTGCTGAAGCTCGACGGCAAGCGGTTGGGAGCCCTCATGGATCGGATCAAGACACTCGGTATCGAGGCCGTGGAGAAGAAGCTGGCTGCCTGACCCCGACCCGCCGCGGCAGCGCCGCGGCACGGCCATGGGGGGCTCGATGCCCCTCATGGCCGTATCTCTCCCACACAAAAAAGGGAGAGGCGCGTGGCCCCTCCCCTCACCTTCAGAACTCGTCGGACATCCGGCCGGGGACCGTGTGAACAACCCGGTCGATGATCCGCGACGGCAGCGCATCGTAGTCACCCTCGTCGATGGCGACGTAGCGGCCGTCCTCCTCCTCGATGACATGCTGGTCGAAAAAACTGTGTAGGGCGCGGCGCTCGGCGAATGCGAGAGCGGCGAGATAAGCAGCGGCGTCAGCGTGGGCGGCGGTCGAGATGATCTGCATGGTGGTGCTCCTGTCGTCTTGAATGACAGGGAAATGGCCGTCGTTGAGGGAACCGCCGGGTCAGGGACGCCGGCACAGCCGGCGCCGCGAAGCGGGGAGTGGGGGTGCCGATTTTGTCGTGGCTGGAGCGCAGCGAAGCGGAGCGGAGGTCGCGGCAAAATTGGGGGCACCGCTCATCCTTGACGCGGCGGTTCCATCAACGACATCCTCGGAATTCTGTGAGAGATTTTATCCTCTGAAGGGTGCGCCAATGTCGCCCCAAGGATCAACAAAGCATGATGCCGCGCGGCGGCGGCCGAACCGCTGGACAGGTCCATTAGCCCGCGCATAGCAGGTGCGTCTTTCGGGCGGTTGTCACCCGTCGGGTTGGTTCGACCGTGCGCCTGTGTTAGGTCCCTGATGCGCTGCAGAACGGGCAGCGCCGGGACTGGTAATCCCGTCGAGAACGGCAACTCGGGGTGAGCTTTCACGCCGGGGTGCCTGCGCATATGTCCAGGTGCCTCGGCACTAAAAGCGTAGGCGCATGTCTCGACGTGTTACCAGCCCCGGCTCCCGCGCCCAGTGCGCGGGAGTTGATCTGGTCGGGGCGTGCCAACATCTCCTTGGAAGCCTCCGCGCCCGGGGTGACGCTATGGATCTCAAAGCGAATGCGCCGCCCGTCCAGCGGGCGCTCGGTCTGGCGCTGATGCGGCAGGCACTGGAGTATCTATCCACGATCGGCGAGGACGAGGCGTCACATCATCTGAGCAGTGCAATTGACGCGCTGTTGAAGCCGAAGAACGACCGGGAAAATCCCCCAGCCTCATGATCGCCGATCGAACCGACGGCTAAACGCGAAAGGGCGGCAGGCTCTCGCCCACCGCCCTCTTTCACTTCTTCTTGCCGCCCTGTTTTAGGGCGGTGATCACAGCCGCGAGTCCAAACAGGATCTCTGCGAAATTGTGCCATTCCATCGCTCTGACTTTCAGCGATGGGGACGCGCCCCCAGATTGAAGGGGAATACGTTGCAACGCGCTTGTCCGGTGTTTTGAGGGGCCGACCCCTATTGTCCTGGTTCGCTCTTCTGGATCTGGGTTCGCTGTTTGCTGGCTTTTTCGGGTTCGCTGTTTGGATCTGAGTTTTTGCTGGCTGTTTTTCGGTTTGCTGTTTGGCTGTCTGGGTTCTGATTTTTCAGTTTGCTGGTCTGTTTCGCTATCCAAGTGAGGGCGTGGCCACACCCTCCCCTGAAGAATTGGACGCGACCGTTCGGATTTCAAGGATGCCGCGCGCGAGACGCTGATGAGCTTTGGCTATTGGGCCAAAAAAAAGGGCGCGCCAGCATGGGACGCGCCCTTCTTCCTACCGTCGATCGGGCGGAGGCTAGGCCCATTCGAGGCGCGAACTGTCGTCGGCATCTGCGATCGCGAGAAGACGCTCGAGCCGCTCGAGCATGGTGGAAATTCCATCGGCTTCCGCGCGGCGCCGTATCGCCGGATTGGCAAGCCGACCACGGATCGTATCGATCGGGATTTCGCCGACATCGTCGGGATTGAGCCCGAGGCCTTCGAGCAGTGCATGGGCATCGCTTTCGGCGAGATCGAGCTCAGCGCCATGATCGGATGTGAGCGATGGGCGCATACGGATCACGCGATCACTTTCGTACCACCAGACTGCGATCCGTCGATCCCGGAACTGGGCTTCGTCAAGCACCGCGATGACCGCGGCATCGTGGTCGAAAACGCGCGCGACCGAGGCGAGCGCGAGCGGGCACACGCGTGCTTCGAAGTTCAGCGCGAGCACGCGGTCCTCGTCGCTGTCGGGATCGAGCAGGGCAAGGCCCAGACGTTCGCCCTCCTCCCGCAGATAGGCGCGGAAGGCAGCGAGCTGGCGCGCATTGATGGTAGCGACAGGACCGGGTTGATCGTCGGAAGCGGTAGCGATGCGGAACGTGATGGACATGGACGTCCTCCCTCGTTGGAACCGCTCCCTCGCTCCTCCTCTCCTCGATCCGTTTCCGGGGGTCTGAGCGCGTTAGCGCCCGTAGAAATTGTCCGCCAGAGACCGCTCTACGGTGTCGAGCATCCCGCTCGCCCAATCGCCGAGAACTCGATCATTCGCCCACGCCGCCAGCGGCGCCTTGAAGCTGGTAAGATGCGCGTTGAGCGATCCGCCCCAGGAACTGGGATAGATGCGCTGGCGAAGCGCATCGCGGAAACGCTTGCGGCCGCCATAGAGCTTGGCGAGCTGCTGCAAGGCCGGGTGCCAGGCGAATGTCCCGCCCTTCTGTTCGAGGATGGGGAAGAAGCTGAGGAGGAAGGCGATCCGGGCATCCGGGTCGACCTTCACCCAATCGAGCATGAGGCTGAGCGGCGTTCCGAAGAGCGCGCCCGGACCGGTGCGCGAGACGTCATAGGCAAAGAGCTTGGTCGCCGAGATGATGGCGTTCAGACGCTCCCGCTCGACGCGGGTGGCGATCTCGTAAAAGCCCGCGAGCACGGGCCAGACCTCCGTTGGCGCGCGCTGGATCACGATCGGAAGCGCGCTGCGCAGCGCGTCTGAGCTACGACCGTTGCGCCCGCCGGCGGTTCGGCAGGCCTGCTCGATCTGAACTGCGAACGCGTACGCAAACGTCCGATCGATCGCGCCGGCGGCATCGAGCAGCCGGAGCATGCGATCATAGTTGTAATCGGCATTCGATGCGTTGCCTTCGGCGCCGTCGGCGATCGATGGCGAGAGAAGCGCGACCTTCACCAGCGCGATCATCTCAGGTGCCAGCGCCTTGTCGCCGTGGGTGACCATGGAGAGGATTTCGAGGGCGGCCCAGGCGCCGCCGTCTTCACCGCGATCAACCAGCGCGTGGATGAAACGTCCGAGCGCGTCAGGCGACACTTCGGCGAGGCCCTTGCCGTAGGAGATGACGACGGTCTGCGGCGGCGTGACCCGCTGCTGACGGACATCGTCGGTCAGCTCGTCGAGACGCTGGTCGGTGACGCGCAGAAACGTCGGAATGTACATTCGGTTGGCGGTGAGAACCGTCGAGTGCTTGGCGATCGCCTCGAGCTTGGCAACCTCGTCCGGCTTGTCGGCGAGGCGGCGATCGAGTGCTGACAGGAGGGCACCGACAAAGTTGGCGCCCGCCCGATTTCCGCTGGAATCGAGCGCGGTGACGGCCTGTTCAATGGCATCGAGCGGGTCCGGCAGATGTTGCGCCAGGGCGTGTGCGAAGGGATGCGGAGAATTCAGCTCCTGGCTCGACATGATCCGAATGGCTCGCGCGCGCTGGTCGGGGTCTGCGGCGATGCCGGCTGCGAGCGCGGCGGCGCGCCGTGCGCCATATTCGAAGTCGGGATTGTCACGATCCTCGGCATATCGCCGATCCGGGTCGTGGATATCCGATACCCAGAAACGGCTGTAGAGCAGCGCCTGATCGACGGGGTCTTTGGGCAGGGTAACATCATAAAGACCGCGGACGGCGCCAGAGAAGTTCGTCGGCGTCTCAGGGCTGTCGAAATAGAGCCAATCGCCGATGCTCTTGGTCGCGGCGAGATAGTGACCGGAGACCGCGACGACGTCGCCTATGAACGCCTCGATCGTGGGGAGCAGCTCGGGCATGATGAGATTGCGCAGGTCGCCTGCGACGTGTTCCTCGATCGCGGGACGAAGCGCGGCATCCTTGGTCCAGACCTCGCGCAGGCGGTCGAGAGCCCAGTTGAAATAGGCATGGATCGTGCCGTTGTCTGGCGGTGCCCATTCGGGCCGATAGGGTTCGGCGCCGACCTGCTCGAAATCTTCCGAACGGGAAAGATAGGTCTGGATCATGGCGCCGAGCGCTTCGACGCCGGCGCTGCGGATGCGCGGATCGTCTTCCTCGAGTGCCTGCTCCAACGCTTCGCGGCGCCGCCGATCATCGGCTTGTGTTCCGGCGAGCGCGACCTGGAAGAGCTGGCGCAAAAGACTGACGATGGGTTGCGTTCCCTCGGTGTCTGCGACGGCTGCCAGGCGCAGGATCATCTGTGCGGCGGGCCGGAAACTGTCCTGGCGTCCAGCGAGCAGTCGCAGCGTATCGACCAGTTCCTCCGTGACCTCGATCGCAGCCAGATCATCGAGCGGCATACGGCCGATGACGAAATAGAGGGCAGTGCCGACACGGTCGGGTTCGACGTGCGCGAAGGCGGGAAGATATTGCGCCACGTCGGGATGGACGATGGCCTCGTCCGCAAAGGAGCCGCGCAGGAGGCTATGGATGACGTCGCTCAAGGTGCGCGATCGGGTGAGATAGCGCCAGCGCGCGAGCATCGCCTTACGGTGATGAGGAAGTGCGCCGCCAAGAAAGCCTATCACGGTAGATGGCCGCAGATAGTCAAGCCGGCGGAGCGCGAGGAAGTCGGCGATCGGTCGGGGCTGTGCGTTCATCGCGCCATAGTTGCGACCGACCAGGTGCTGCCCGGCGGCGATGACGAGGTTTTCGTACATCAGCTCGCCCTTCATCTGAACCAGCATCTCTGCGATCTTGTCGAACGCGCCGGGATCTTCGTCGGGCGAGAGCTGGCTGAAGAGCGAGAGGCACTCGAGCGCACGGACCGTTTCGCGTTCTGCGCCGACACCATCGAGAATCTGCTGGGCGACGGCGTCGGCCGACTTGAGGATGCCCGTCTTTCCGTAACTCCTGGTGAAGGACACCGCGATGCGTGGAAAGCCGTCACAGAATTCGGCGAGATAATCGAGTTCGTCGGCCTTTGCCTTGGGCAGTCCGGCCTTGAGAATACCGCGAATGGTCGACCGGTCCGCCGAGGTCGGGCGGATCATGACGCAATTGTCGTCGTGGTCGATGCCATCGGCGCCGATCGTGATGATACGCAGCGCGCTCCCCTCGCCCCGCGCAATGTCGTTAAGCCGGCGAGCCTCGCGCAGCGGGCAACCGTCGACCACGAGCACCGTATCCGCGCCGTCTTTCACCAACTGGTTGGCGACGTCCCAGAGGCGCGAGGCGACCTCATTATAGTCGCAGAAGATGAAGTTGGCGGCCGTCAGCCCGCCGAGCAGGCCGGTAGTGGCTGAGAGCGCATGATAGAGCGCACGGGTCTTGCCGATACCGGACGCACCCCATATGCGGGCGGAGGTGCGCGGCTCGTCCAGTTCATCGGCAAGGCGAGCGGCAAGCTGGGAGAAGTCGATCGCGTCGGCATCGTGGGGGCCAAGCGAGAACTTCCGATCCGGGCTGTCGACAAAGGCCGGCGCCGCGATTTCGGCACGCTTGCTCCATTGATCGAGGGTGGAGAAGCCGGCGAGTTCAATGGTCGCGTTGCGTTGCTTGATCCAGACCGCCACAGCCGGGTGTGCGCTGGCCCAAGCAGCAAGCTTGTTGCCGCCATAGACGTCGACGGCGGCGAGCTTGGTGGGATCTCCGCCCGCCGTCTTGATGCCCTTCTTGATCGCCTGGACGCGATCGGCGGGCTTGTCGCCGACCAGCGCGGTCGTGGTGATCCCGATATAGCTGCCGCCGCGGGCGAGGACATCGCGGACCGCATCGCTGAGGACCTTGACCGCGACCGTCTTTGGCTGTGTGGGCTTCGTCCAGACCTCATGTTCCCACTGAACGTTGCCGCGGTCCTTCGCCTTGCATTGGAAGATGATATCGCGCCCGGGGAAGAAATCGGTCGAGGCCTCGCCGCCCGTCCAAAGGATGCTGGCATCCTGGCCGCCGTCGGCAACGGTGATCTGAAGCGGCACGTGGACGCTGCGCAGCGGAACACCGGCCTTGCGGGCTTCGGCATAAAGGAGGCGGCGCAGCAGCTCGACCAATTCGCCGCCGGTAAAGTCTTTGATCTCGTTGTGATGAACAGTGAACATCAGCCGTCCTAACCCGGCCACACCTGCGACGAAACGAAAGTTTCATCCACGACCGAAGGTCAGTCCCCGGCGGCGCGAGGGGGCTCGATGCCCCTGAGCGCCGCATAGCGACAAAAGAAAAAGGAGGAGAGGCCCCGGCCGAAGCCAGGACCTCTCCGCTCGGGGCTCACGCGCCCTGCTTGATGCGCTGGTGTGCGAGGCGGACGATGTGCAGCGGAACGCCAGCCTGCCGCAGCTTCTGGGCGAGGTTCTGCTGGATACCCGAGCCTTCGCAGACGACGGCTTCGACCGGCTTCAGACCCAGGATGCGGTCGTTGCGTACGAAGGCCGCACGGTTCCCCTGGCTCTTGTCGAGGCGGAACTGGATGACCTTGACGCCGCGCGATGCCGCCCATGCGTGGGCCACCGCATCGCAGCCCTTGGCCTGCGCGGTTGTGGCAAGGATCATCTCTGGAACGCGTGCCCTGATGCTGTCGAGACCGTCCCAGAGCAGGTCGACATCTTCCCAGACCTGACCTCCCGAGAAGGCAACCACCGGGCCTTCGGGCGCGAACTGCTCGCGGCGTTCCCGTGCGCGTGAGGCCAGATAGTCGCGCGCGTCGACCATCGAGGCGGTCAGAGCGGACGAGACCCGGCTTCCCCGGACCGGCGAGAAGGGCTTGCCGGTTTCGACGCGGTAGACCTCGGCGGCATGGTCGCGCATGCACTCCATCGCCTCGCGGCACCCCTGCAGCGTCTGGCAGAGAAGCTGCGTGTCTTCGAGTTCGAAGGCGTAGCTTTCCGAGGGGTCGTAGTTACGCGCCAGGTCACCGAGCTTCTTGGCGGCGTCATCCTCGCGGCCTTCGATCCGCTTGGCGACCACATGGAAGCTGTTGGCGAACCCCCAGGCGAGATCGCTGGCGAACTCTTCCATGCGGGTGTCACGCAGCACATCGAACATCGTGGCCATCATCATTTCGACGGCGACGCGAACCTGATCCGGATCGGGCATTTCAGCCTTTTCTGCCGGATCGACGATGGTCATCTTCGCCATTTCATCATGCTCGAGGAACGCACCCTCGTAAGTTTCAACCTGGGCATCGTTGCCGCGGCTCGCTGCGATGTGGCTGGCAAGGTCTGCGAAGTTCGTGAAGTTGGTCATGATAGCCTCCGTTGGATCTCATCCACTCGATGAGGCTCTCCTCAGGACGTGCGGTGGTCGGGGCAGTCAGGGACGTTCACCGGGAAGCCGGCGCAGCCGGACCCCGGTTAACGCCGCCACGCGGGGAGCGGGGGAGCCGATTTTCTCGGGTCCGGTGCGAAGCGAAGCGGAGGACCGGGCGCGTGAAAATTGGGGGGGACCGCTCATCCTTGACGGACCCGGATCCCCGCACGTCATATCTAGGTGGTCAGAGAGAGAGATTTTTTAGGGCACTCCCCTCGCCCCCGGACCCCGCAAGGTGATCGTGACCCGGCAGGGCGGAGACCCGGAAACCGGGGCTCCGGGAGCCGCAGGCGAGTAGAGCGCCGGGCCCGTCCAGCGGACGGGATGCCCCGCCTCTTCCCCGGTTCACGCTGGTGCAGCGAATGTTGGTCGAACCCTGCCCACGAATCTGGCAAGTGGCGGACATGACGACGAACAATCCCTTTGGGCCAGGAAGCCCTCTTAACGATCTCTACAAGCGCCAGCGCGAAATGGCCGATTTGCTCAAGCTCGCGCGGGGGCCAGGCTATGAGCTGCAACAGCGCATGAAGGCGCTCGAAGGACCGTTGGCAGCCTATCGCGACCTGGAGAAGACAGGTGTGCTGGCGCAGATCGCCAGCCTTCAGAACAGCGGGGTGCTGAGCAACCTGCTTTCGAGCAGCACCTTTCATGCGGCCAATATGGCCGCGGTGCAGGCGCGCTCGACGCCCTCCTGGATGCTGGCGCTTCAGAGCACGGCGCTGAGCGTGGCGCGCAAGGATCTCGGCCTCCTCAAGACCCAGCAGCTCCTGGCCGCGTCGACGGGCGCCGATATCCTCAAACTCGCCGGGCTGGTCGACACCAATCGAACCTTCATCGAGAAGATGATGGCGGGCTCGAAATGGACCGAGCAGTTCCGCGCTCTCTCGGATCGGTTTGCGCCGAACCTCGCCGGCATCAAGCTGGCCGCCGAGCAGGCCCGCATGCTCGATATGATGACATTGCGTGCCAGCGCGGAGGTCGTCGCCAGGAGCACGGTGGTGATCGTCGCCGAACAGGTGCTCGAGGCGCACGGACTGATCGAGGCGATCGGCCATGCCGACAGCCAGGCGCAAAGCATCGGCCTGTTCGCACAGCTCCTGTCGCTGGTCGGCACGATCTTCTCGGGGCTCCAGGAGAATACGCTCAAGGAGATCAAGGGCGTCGGCGCGATCAAGCTGATCGAACTGGTGCTGATTGCGATAACGATCTGGCACTTGATGGTGCCTGCCGACTTGTCGCCGGCCGAGCAAAAGGCGTTCACCGAGATGAACGTCAAGATCGAAGCGGTGCAGGACAAGCTCGACAAGATCGTGACGGCCAACGAGGCGGCCGACGCATCCTATGTCGAGGGCCTGCCGCGGGCCGAACTGAAGCGCGACGCGGCGATCCGCCGCGAGCCGCAAGGAAAGGCCCCGGTGCTAATGCGCGGGGTCGAGGGAACGCAACTCGCGGTCAAGGAAGCCCGCGGGAAATGGCGCCTCGTGGTCTACCGCGATCTCCTGACCGACCAGCTCTCCGAAGGCTGGGTCTATGCGCCAGCGGTGCAGATGCTGGACGAGCCCGCTTCCTGACGAAAAGATGGATGGGCGGCGCCGGAGCGCCGCCCTTACTGGTCAGAAGAAGTCGATCTTGTCGGCCCGGATCTCGCAGCCGTAGCGGGTGATGCCTTCGCGATCCTCCCAGCTCGAATAATGCAGGCTGCCGCTGATCGCGACAACGTCACCCTTCTTGCGGGAGGCGCCGGACCGGGCGAGGCCGTTGAAGCAGGTGACCTTGTGGAATTCGGTCTCTTTGGCGGTGTAGCCGGTGGCCTCGTCGACATAGGTTTTGCCGTCCTTGAGCTTCACGCGGTCGGTTGCGACGATGAGGGTGGTGACGCTGCCGCGGGTCTCGGGATCCTTGGCGACACGGCCGGCGAGATTGACGTTGTTCATGGTTGTGCTCCTTATTGGTCCAGCGGCCTTCCCGCCGGTGACACCGAAGAGCGGCGTGCGGGATCGGCGCGCACCGCAGCGCAAGCGAAGGGGAACCCCTGGAGGGAGCTGGCGCGGGCAGCCGCGTAGCGGCAACACGGGCGACCGGACGGGGTTGCGGGCCGGGACCGTTCGCCGCAGGTGTCGGGAACAGGCGAAGGAAGGACGCTGGACTCAATGGGGCACCGGCCCACGACGCATCGATCGCCGGCAGCGCATGACCAACCTGGAACTTGGCTGCGCTTCAGACCCCGGTCATGACACTGGGTGGGCGAGGATGGTGACTGGCTTGCCGCGAACAACCCCGGCTCAGCCGGGAATAATCGTCCATAAGGACAATATTCCGTCCTTGCCCTCCCAGTCGCCGCCGACCCGGGTGAAGCCGGATCGCTGGAGGTTGTTCCTCATGGTGTTGCTGGAGGTCGTCGCGAAGGTCGGCTCGGTGATGTGCGCGAGGATGGCGTCCACGAGTCCGCCCGAAAGGTGCCTGCCGCGCATATCGGACGCGATCACGACATAGCCGAGTTCAGGCGCAGCCTCGAACCCCGCGATCGGCACGGCGGCCGCGGCGAAGCTCTTGCGCCGATAGGTCGCGGCCGGGGTCTTCCATGCGGCGGCAGCGACGATGCGGTTGGTGTCCGTCTCCCGTAGCAGCGCCACACAGCGGGTCCGCTTGAGGCGCATGAGAAGATCATCGACCGTGCCAGTGACGGCTTTCCCTTTCACGACAAGCTCGGCGATCGCGCGCTGATCGGTCGGATCGAGAGCGTTGAAGTCGCCGGACCAGGGATAGGGATCGTCAGCCATGCACGTTTCTCGGTTTCTGGGATGGTAGCAATGCCGGTTATGTGGTGGGCGCGTAGTAGATTGCATCGAGCATGGCGACGCGCGCGTCCCACAGCTCCATGTCGCGGCCCGTGGGCCGGGCGGCATTGTACCAGGGCGCTTGGCGGATCGGCTCGATCACCCAGTCCCAATAATTGTCGAGGGTCAGCATCGTTGGGCGAAAATCGAGCGCAACCGCCAGGCCGGGCTTGTTGCCGCCGTTGACGCAAACGAAGACGTCCGGGCGTTTCATGGCGAGCAGACGGGTCGCGGGCCCGAGCCGGGCGGTCCGGGACGAGCCGGAAAAGGCGTCGGTGAACGCCTGGACATAGACGCTGAACTGGGTTTGCGTGACGGCTCCGCGCTTGGGGATCGAATCCAGCGCCGCGGCGAGGGCCGCGTTCTGCTGGCCGATCCGCTCGGCGAATGTGCCGGCGCCGCCCATGGATCCGAACCAGCCCCAATCGAAGTCGTCGAGACCGGCGGCCTCGGCTTCGATCCCGCCAAGTACGCCGGCGATGCCCTTCCATTCGGCGACGGAAAGATCGGCGAAGGACGCACTCTTGGCGAACATCTGCTGGATCTCGCGAACGAGCTTCATGCGTTTTTTGAAGTCGTGGTGCGTGTCCTTGCGGGCGAGCTTGACGAAGTCCCGCCAGGACATCGTCGCGAGCGGCGAGGTGATACGTGCCCAGTCCTTGGCCTCGGCGGGCAGGACCGGGTTCTTCGGCCTCGGCGCTTTGCGCGCGGCCTCGGCCTGACGGCGATAGCTATCCGCGAGCTTGCGGGTGATCGGCAGGTGAAGCGGCGCATAGCCCGCGAGCTGGTCACGCACCTGTTCGAAGAAGGTATCGTCGGCCGCGCCCTTCACATGGACGCTGGCCTCATGGTTCGATCCGAGACCTCCCTTGGTGAAATTGGCGCTGCCGACGATCGCCTCGGCCTTGGCGCCGGATTGAAAGTAGAAGATCTTCGGATGGAAGCAGCCCGGCCGGTTCTTGGCGACGAAGGCGCCCGGAACATCGACAAGGCGGTCGATCAAATCGGGATCGGTGGCCGAGAAGTCGGCGCCAAGGAGGACGGACTCGAACTTGGCCTTGGCGGCGAGCAGGCTCTCGGCGACATCGGTCAGGTCGCCCCACGCGACGGCAATGGAGATCCGTTCATGCTTTTCGATGAGCGCGGTCAGACGGCGCGCGATCTTCTTTGCGTCCAATAATGCGATTTGCATGCCCCGCCCTGTACCCCTGCTCTATTTGGTTCGTACTTAGCCAGGTGTTGGGGACACGCATAGAAATTCCCGGAGATTGACCGGGATCGGGCCAATCAAACGAAAAAAAGGCCCGCTTCGCGAGGAAGGCGAAGCGGGCCGGAGAGAGGGGCGGTTGGCGAGGCTCAGTCGGCCATTTCCGGCGTGCGACCACGGCGACGACCGCCGCCAGCCGGTGCCTCGCCGCCGAAAGCGCCTTCGGCCGAGGACTCGCCCAGACCGTCACCGGAGGCGGGCGGAGCGGTTTCGCCGGCACCCGGCAACGGCGGCAGACTGTCGTCGGCGGCAACCGTGTCGGTGGGCGCATCGCGCCGGCGGGTGGGACGGGACCAGACGACGTTGTACGAGCCGTCCTCTTGGCGGAAGGCCGAGATGTAGAGCGGCTTGTCGAGGCTGGGATCCTCGATCTTGCCGTTGAGGAAGCTCTCGCCGGTCGAGTTGGACGACAGTTCGAACAGCGATCCGACCTGGACCCACTGACGGGCGGCCGAGAGCGCGAGGATCTCGAATTTTGGAGCGCGCGGATTGGCGGACTGGACGGTGCGCAGCGCGATCACGATGGCGAGAGTGAGGGTCGAAATCTTGCCAGTGTAGGTGCCGCTGGCGTTCTGCGTGATGGTGCCGATGTTCATGGGTCGTCTCCTGAGAAAGTTCGCTCGAACCCCTTGTCCGAACACCTTCTCTCACCCCCCTCCTCTCCTCGGCCGTTCGGCCGAGTAAGGCGGGCCAGCGCCGCTCCGATTGGCGCCACTGCGGCGCTATCGGGTTGTTTCAGGTCACCTACGAGTTGTCCCGGGTCTCAGGTCCCTGGCCGCGATGCCGGCGAGCGCCACAAGGCGATGATGTCCTGCATCTCCTCGGCAAATCCGAGGCTATCGATATAGACCGCACCGCGATCGTTCTGGCCCAGGAAGCCGATGACGGTCGTGATGTCGTTGGCGATCGCGACGTCGAGCCCAAAGATATCGGCTATCTGGAAGTGGCCGAGGTCGGGTCCATTCCACCAGGCCATGAGAAAATCGGCGACGCGCTTCGACTGCCCGGTGTCGCTCATCGCGATCGGGATCAGCCGGGTCAGCGCGGCCCGCGCTGAATCATAATCGGTCGCAACGGTCGTCATCGACGGTCTCCCCGCTGTGGCTCAGACATCTTCGTAGTCGATCGAGAGACTGGCCGCGAGCTTCTGGATCTCGTCATGGCAGACGGGATCGGCGATATCGCGCTTGCTCAAGCCATCCAGGATATCGTCCGGCACACGATCGCCGAACAGGAGCACCGCGAACTCGGGACCATATTGATAGGACGTATAATAGAGCCCTTGGGCGGACGGACAGGCGGCGTGAATCTTCTCCGCCCAGCCCCGCGTGACCGGATAAGTGCTCCTTGGACCAGCCAGGAGGGCGTTGCCATTTACGCCGATCTTGCGTTGACCCGTCGTCGTGATGCTGACCAGGTTGAGGTCATGCTTCGTGCGCACATGACTGTGGGCGTGTAGCCGATAGTCATGGGGATAGACGATCTCGGGGGGCGCGACCTTCGTGCGATTGCGCTGCGGGCTGTCAGGGCAGCGCAGGATGATCTCACATGCAGCACATTCGAACGATTGCGCCGCATAGATGGTCGGGATGATGGCGCCGCCAGCATCGCGGATCGGCGAGAAGCGCGCATTCCCCTTGTTCGTGCCGTTGAACTCGGCCGAGCCGAATTCATCGAGATGAACTCGATGCAATTCTGTCCCGGCCTTCAGGAGATGATAGTCCTCCTTCCCAACCTTCATCGTGGCTGGGTTGGGGATTTTCAGGCTGATCCGCATCAGCCATGGACCTCGGGCTCGATCTCACGCTCGAAGGCTGCGATCACGGCCTCGGGTTCACTACCAAGCGACGCGCCAGGCGAGTCCTCGAAATCGAGATGAGGCCGGGTTAGCCAGTGGAGCAGCCGAAAGTTGGTCCAATGGTCGGGCTTCCTGGCGATGATTTCGCTCAGAGCCGGATAGATCCGGCGACCCTCGACATCGAACTGCAGCAGCGGATAGGCAGCTCGACCATCGACTGTGAAGCGGAGCAGCTCGTTCTTCTCCTCCTTGCGCTTCATCGTGGCCGAGGGATTAGCGCCGGAGAGACCGAGCAGCTCACAGGCCTGGGCCTGATCCGCCATCTGCGTGCTCGCGAGGATCCGCTCCTGAAGGCGAGCGCGATTGAGCGCGGCCTTCAGTTGCGCGTCGTCACCCGTCGCGAGATTCTCGCGGAGCATCAGCCGATATTCCGAGATGAGTTTTTCGAACTCGGTGGAGAATTTGTCCTGGAGATAGCGTGTGGCAACCTTCTCGAATGCTGTGACAAGAAGCTTGACCGCGGCTGCCGGCAACTTGGCTCCGCTCGCTTTGGGCGCGGCCTCGGACGCGCTCAAAGCGAGTGCTTCCCTGAGAACGACGAGATTGTCTGGATCCTGTCCAATCGAGAAATCGACCACGACGTGACCATTGTCGGCGGCGGCGGCGATGCGTGGCGACGCGTAGAAGGCGCGCTTCTTGCCGCGCGCCCGGCTCGGCGTGCCGACACGGGCCTGTGTATCGAGAGTGGATGCGGCTACCATCGGTAAAATCCTAGTTTCGCTATATCGCGTAATCCATATAGCACAAATAGCAGAGATTGCGAGTCCATTGTAATCTGCGATGTGGGACTGACCATCGTTCAACCGGCAAGACGGCTCGCTAGTGGACCGATCCGAAGAGGCTACGCTTCGCAGCGGCCTAGTGGGATCCGTCCTTGACGCCGATCGTCTCGCGCATCTCGTCCCCTAGCCTGACGGCGAGATCTTCCGGGACGATAGCATGCGGCTCAACAATCGCGATCGCGGCCTCTGGTGTCAGCAGCTCGCCAGGCTCGGTGCCGATCCAGATGAGAGCCTCCCCTTCCTCGGGCTCGTCCACCGTGACGAAGAAGACCTGCGCGAAAAACGTCTGCAATGGCCGGTCCCAACCGATGGTGGCGCGCACGACATGGGGCTGATCGGCCTTGGGCTGGAGATGGTGACGGCTCATCCACATGTCCTCCGAATACGATGCTGAACATGACGCGCAGCGCCCTCGGCGCTGCTGATCGCCTTGCCTGCGGCCGAGGCAGCCTGACGGGCACCTGCCTGGCGCAACAAGGTACGGGCTTCGCGCAAACGCTCAACTGCAATCGCTATTGCTTGGCCATGCTCGGGGGTCGCCGGCGTGATCCGACGCATTGGATTTCTCCTGATAATCTGTTGGAAGGGGGAAACGAGGCAACCTAGTCGTCGCCGCGAAGCATGATCGTCATGACCCGTGTGGTGACGCTGGGGTCGGCCGGGTTTTCGGACCCCCATTCGAGCGCCCGATCGTAATAGTCGATCGTGAAGCGGACGCTTCGGCCTCGAAGGATCAGCTCGCCGCGCGCGCGCTCGGGACCGTCCTGAGGCGCGAACGCGTAGCGGCGAACGGCCCCAAGCACCTCGGCCTGGGCGAGGACCTCTGCTTCGCGCCCTTCGGCCTCGCTCAGTGCCGCGAGACAGGTGGCGGTGATGACGGTCCGCGCCGTGCGGTCGAGGCCGAGCCGACAAAGGTCGTTGAGCTCGGCGATGCGGGTGGTCTGGTCGGTCATGCTGCCTCCTTGAGCCGGCATTGAAGGTGTCGATCCAGGCCTCCACGGGCTAGCCAGGTGTCAGTCGAGCAGGGATCGAAGGGCGAAATATTCTCGGCACGGATCGTATGCTCGGCCTCCTTCGACGTCAGGCAAAGAGGCGCATGGGCTGTTCGACCGGCGAGGTGAGGTGCAGGTCGCGCGCCAGGCGGGCGGCGAAACGGTCGGGCGCCATGAGGTCATTGACCGATGCCCAATGATTGCGATCGCCGCAGTGGTCGTCGCGGCCGCGAACCCGGCGATAGAGGACTTCCCGGCCTTGGCCCGAACAGCCCAGCGAGAGCTGCACCCAGGCCTCCTCGCCATGGAGCGTGATTTCGCCGGAGACCGCGGGGCCGCCCTTGTTGTAGCGAATGTCGTAGCTTCCGTCAGAAAGATTCAGGGCGTCGGCCAGGCGCCGCATCGCGGAGCGGCCTTCGGAATGGAAAAGCCGCTTGGCAGCCTCGTCATAGCTGACGCCGCGATAGGCCAGGTTTCGAAGTACCGGGGTCCGGCGAATTTCGGCGATCTGGTCCATGCAGGTGCGGCGAAGCTCCAGGCTGGACGGCCGATCCTCGCACACCGCATTGAGATGGCGAACGAGCAGGATCACGGCAGGATCGGTTTCGGCATCCTTGCCAGCGTTGCGGCAGTCCTTGATCGCGGCGCCGATGGCGTGGAGGGTGGTGCCGACCGTGATCAGCGAGCTAGGATCAAGCGCTTGCTGGTGGCGCATGGCGACGTCGTAGGTCATGGGGAGAATCTCCGGTCTCGAGCACAAATCGGCTCAACCGCCCCTCCCCCTCTCTCCTTTCTCCCCGGTCAGCCGGCGAAGCCGTCCCGGTAGATGTCGGCCGCCCATTGCTCGAACCACGGGAAGGTCAGCTCATCATGGTCGAGATCGCCGGACTCGATCAGGGCGCGGATTTCTGCGCGGGCCTGGGCAATCGCCGCTTCCCATGGATCGCTCGGTGTCACGTCGATCGACAGATGCGCGATCGACGGAAGACGTCGCGGCTGCCGTGAGAGCCGGTCGTGCTGGGCGCCGACCCAGTCCTCCAGATGTTGGGCGACAAAGCGGTCGGTCTTCGAGACCCCGGCCTTGCGTGCTGACCGGCGGGCGCCGACACCATAAGCTTGGCTGTCGATCGAAGCGACCCTGTGGCTGAACGGGAGGAGGTAGGGCAGCACCTCGCCCTTGGCGCCGAAGACGTGAAGACGCACGCCCACCGGCAGGATCTGGTCGAGATGATCGATAACGGCGATCAACCCTTCGGGTCCGTGGGCGGGCCGGCGGCACATGCTGCCGACGCCGATAAGGGCGCCGGGCTTCATCGCCGTCCAAAGAGCGTCGACACAGCGCCCATAGTCCTCGGGCAGACGGCCTTGGATGACAGGCATCAAGGTCGCGACGATCCCATGATCTTCGGCGAGCTTGCGGCAATCGCGATTGGCGCGGATGGTCCGCGAAATGCGATCGATGACCTCATCACGATCGCGCGCGATCTCAGCCTCGACGCAATAGTCGGCGCTGGCCCACCAGCGGAACGGGTAGGCCGCGGCCAGCGCGACATAGTCGGGAAGCGACCAGGGAAACCCGCCATAGCGGGCGGTGGCGACGAAGCCGGCGGAATCGAGACAAAGTGCAGCGAGACCCTCAGCGTTGGCGAGTTGGCGCAGCCGCCATCCGATCCATTCCCGCCAGCCCCGCTTCTCGGACCAGCGCGAGAGGCAGTTTGCAGAAATGAGCGCGGCTTGGCGCAACGACCGTGTCCGCGCAAGGATAGGGCCCTCACCGAGATGCGGAAGTCCGACGATGATCTCGATCGACATGGGGTGCTCCATGGAATGGCGGTCCCGGTTGACGGTCTCGCATGTTCACGTTACGTTCTGTTGCGCAGGAGATTCGCCATGAGGACAGACAAACTTCGCGACCGCTTCGACCTCGACATCACGCTTCGTGACGCGGCGCTGGATGCCGAGAATCGGCCGACGCGCCGGATGATCGCAAACGCGTCGATCGGCATGGACGTAGAGGACGCCTATTATTCAGTGCGCGAGCTGCGGCAGGCGGTGGCCTGGGTCCATGTGGGCGAGCCCTCGGGCAAGGCAAAGCTGGCTGCGATCCTCGCGAACGACGGGGCGGACGATTTCCAGCGCTGCGTGTATTTTTGCCTCGCGGGACGGGGCGTCGTCGCGATGCTCGACGATCTCGAATGGCTTGAAGACCTTCTTGAGCGCCGTGGCCGGGTCGCGGGCGAGCAGAAGCGGCGGAAGGGTTCGCGGATGCCGCTGACTAATCCCTATGTGGCCGATTCGCCCGACGGGCCGATGGTCAAGTTGGATGCCAATTTCGAGCAGGGCCCGTCCTGGTGGGCGGACCCCGCGCTGACCGACTGAATCGTCAGCGCTCGCAGCGCAGCCTTTCGCCATGCCGCCAACGGGACGGTTCGAGCCACGTCCCGGCAAACGCCCCTGCCCTGCGGGCTTTCGCCTGGGTGAATGCCGACTGATATGGCGCCGCTCGGGCCGAATCGCCGCGCAGATATTGGGTCTCGGGCACGGCGAGGCCGGCGCGGATCATCCGCTCGCCAAGATCCTGCCCATCGACGGTCACGATCGCGACTGGACGACCGTAGCTGGATGAGGGCGTCAGCTGGATCGATGCTTTCTTCGAGCGGAGCGCATTCGCCGCGAAATCCTGTGCGGCCTTGCCGCATTGCCAGCAGCCGGCGACCTTCTGACAGAGCTGCCGGCGCTCGAACGCATCAACCCCAAGCAGCCTGAAATCGACCGCGACCGTATCGCCATCGAGGGCTCGGGCCTGCGCATCGAAGGTTTGCGGCTTCGCCGGCGAGGCCGCGGCGGTCATTGCAAGCACCGCGAGCGTGAGGCCGGCCGTATGCCGCATCACGAAACCATCTCCACCTCGACCATGTCGGTGGCCGACGGCGAGGTGCAGACGCGGAAGGGTTGGAGCGGATTGACCGTGCGCACAATGCTCAGCGGCTCGCACCGCTCGTCGAGCAATCGCGACGCTACGCGGTTGGCGTTCTCTCGGCTGCAGAGCAGGAGACGCTTTGGTGACAAGCCGTCAGTCTGGGCGAACATGGGTGCTCCTCGTCGATGAAGGACTGATAAAGGCTGCGCGCCTCAGGCAAAGATGGTCTTATGGACCTTTGTCACCGGCACCAACTGCCATGCCAGGTCACGGAAGCCTGTGATCCGGTAACGTTGGCAGGTCTCGGGATCACGAAAGCTGACCCGTCGGCCGCGCTTCTCGACGATGAACTCCGACCCGGTATGTCCGTCAACGAACTTGAGCGGCGTTTCGAGCCTGATCCTGTCGCCATCCTCGATCTTGCGGGAGCGGCGCTCGAGCCGGGCGCGGCAACGGCGGCGCCAGTCCTGGGCGTGCTCATTATTAGTCGGGGTCAGGAGATCGAGGATGCTCTGCGGACAATCGTCCTCACAAGGGCCCATGGATTCCTCCATGTCCTTATAGCCGAACTGCTCGCCGGTCTTGCTGCCCGGGCACCAGTGGACCTTGCAGACGATGGCGAAAATCTCGCCGCCGACGCCATTGGTCATGACCTGGGTGGCCGCATAATAGGTGCGGTTCTGGGGACAAGATGAAGCCAGAACCCGCAGACCTTTGGAGCCGCCATCGACCTCGCGCGTGTAGGTGAATTGGTCATCGAGATAAGCCTTGGCGGTGGGGTGTCCGCCCATCGAGGCAAAAGGCATGGTGAGCCATCCCATGATTGAACTCCTTGTCGATCAAATGAAAGCGCCGCGTCAGGCGGCCTCTGCGAATTGCTCAGCGGCCCCGGGCCGAACGTCCGTGGAAGCGGTCGCGACCCCGGTCGCCCCGAAGGCGCGCAGATAGTTGAAAGCTTGCTCGGCCTTGGAAGCGGCGTGGATGATCGCGGTCTTGTCGGCGCGCAGGATGCCAAGCCAGTGGGCGACATAGCTGGCATGATTGTCATGCAGCTCGTTCGGTAGCCCGAGATGGGCGCAGACGAGGCCGCTTCCGATCTCGGCGACCAGCTCCTCGAAGCTATAGGCCTTGTCTCCGAACCGCTTTCCGAAGGTCCGGGCCAGACGCGCCGTCCCGCCCGACCAGTGGACGGTCTCATGAGCCCGGGTCGAGGCGTAGTGGTCCATGGTCTTGAACGACCGTTGATGCGGCATCTGGACATAGTCGAAGGTGGGGTGGAAGAACGCCCGGTCTCCGCCATGGCGCACGTCCGCAGGGATCGCGTGGAAGAAGTCATCGATCTCAGCTTGGCGGGCAGAAGGATCGGTCGGTGCCGGATCTTCGTCAGCGGGATAGAAATAGGCCGGCAGACCGTCGATCTGATCGGCGTTGAAGACGATGTAATGGCGCAGGAAGCGGATGCTCCGCTCGGTCTCGACGCCAGTGACGGGGTCAGCTTCGGTCTTCTTGAAGCTGGAATAGTAGACCGATAGGGAGCCTTGCTCGCCTCGACGGACGTTTCCGCCCAAGGTTTCCGCCTGGCGATATGTCATCCAGTAGCGCGAGCGGTATCCCTGCGCGTCCGCAATCGCCCAGAGATAGAGGACATTGATGCCGGTGTAGGGCGTGCCGCAATGACGGAGCGGACGGCCACCGGCACCGCTTACCCGCCACGGGCGGCTCCAGGGTGCAACGCCCTCTTCGAGCTTGCGGATGATCAGGTTGGTGATTTCGGCCGCGACATCGCGGTTCGGCTTCTGCTTCGTGGGCATATCGGTCGATCCCATGGCTGGAAAGGGAGACCGCCGATGCTGGCGAGCACCGGCGGTCCGTCACTCAGTGGGGAATGGCCGGCGGCGAAACCGGACGGCCGCCGGGTCGGCACCGTGATCGCGGATCAGGCGGCCACGGATTCCCCGAGCTCTTCGTCGGCGATGGGCGCCACCTCGTCGGTGGCCCCCTCGTCCTCGTCCTCGGCCTCGGTAGCCTCTTCAGCTCGTTCTGCGGTCGGATCGACGGGGGTTTCCGACGTCCGATCGAGGAACCGCATCGCATTGGGCACCCAGGCAAGAGCGGCTTCCTTGACCTCGGGCTCGACGATCACCTCACCGGCGAACAGCTTCTGACAGCTCTCCGAGATCTCGGTCTTCTTGAGAGAGGTGTGACGAACAGTCAGCGCTGGACCGCCGATCTCCGTGAGCAGGCTGAGGATGCTGCCCTTGTTGACCCGGTCGAAGAAGTTCTCCGAGGTCGGCCGCCACCAGCTCGCGACGTCAATCTCGAGGATCGAAGCGAGGCGGTTGTGCAGCGCGATCTGCTCGTTCGAGTAACCGGGTTTTGCCTCGAGCGAGAGCGCGACGATGTAGGCGAGCCAATTAGCCTTGCTGTCATCGTCGAGCGCCCGGAATGCCTCGAACCGCTCGACCTCGCACTCGGGCTCCGTCCAGGCTGCGTCCAGCCCGTCCCGAGCCTCGGCGAGATAGTCGCGGGCGCGGGACGCCGGCAGGTCGCCCGTGACCGGATCCTGAGGGCTGCTCGCGCGGATGGTGGTCCCATATTTGACCGAGCTGAGGTAACGCGACGCCGAGTTGGTTCGTGCGTCGACCATGACGAACAGCGCATAGTCGAGCGCGAGCGCCGGTTGGGCCAGGATACAGGACGCGAGAATGTCGCGGCGCTGGACCGAGAGCTCGTCGTAGAGCCGGGCGCTGAGCGGCTTGCCACCGGGCGCGACGGCCTCGGGTCGGTATTTCGGCTCGGAGCTGCTGTTGCCCCGCTCACCGGCGCCATCACCTTCGCGGTCCTCGTGATCGTCGCCGTCCTCGCCGTCAGGTTCGTCGATCACCAGCTCCTGCTCGCTGTAATATTGGGTATCCAGCCGCATTTCGCCCTGCGGCGTGAGGAGCAGGAAGGCGCCGACATGGCCTTTCATGGCTTCAGGCAGGACCGGAGAACGGTTTTCAATCGTCTCGGCCTCGGCGATGAGGCGATCATCTTCCTGATCCAACAGCTTGAACGCCTCGTCGGAGAGGTCGCTCTCCTCCATCTCGGCTTCGAGCATGGTGCGCCGCTCCTCAATCTCGGCCAGACGCGCGGCCTGCTCCTCCGTAAGGGGAGGCTGCTGCAGGATCGCTCGGTACAGCCCATGTGCAGCGTTGTGGGCATAGTTGCTGGCGATGGGCCGGATCCAGGCGAGGCCGGTTTCCTCGCCGATACGCTTCGCTTCGGCTTCCATGATCTCGCCGGCGAGACGATGCGCGATCTCCGGATCAATCCAGCGGTCGTTGCCGTCGGTGAACAGGTCGCCATCGATCTTGCCGCCGGCTTCACGATAGCGCGCCTCGCCGACCAGGACTGCGATCGGATCGCTGGCCTTCATCGTCTCGTTCGCGATGACGCGCCGGATCGTGTCGGCCGTGACATAGTTCGTCTGATACCCATTCCAGACGAGGAGCTGCTTCTCCTGGTTCTCCGTCGAAGCATAGGCCTTGGCGATGTCGAGGGTGATCTCGCCGCGGCTGAGCGCTTCGAAGATCGGCTCGGCGAGCGACGCCAGGCGCAAACGACCTTCGACGAACCGACGCGTGACACCGAAGCGCTTGGCGACGGCATCGAGATCACCGGTCGACCCAATGAAATGTTGGAACGCTCGGCATTCCTCGGCGGGCGTCATCTTGAGCTGGTGGAAGTTGGTCGCGGTCGACTTCTCGGAGAGCTCTGCGTCGTTGCCCGTCAGCACCATGACCGGGACGTCAAAGTCGGCGTCCGAAATCGTGCCGCGAGCGGCAAGAAGGCGCAGAGCCCGCCACCGGCGGCCGCCGTCGAACACCTCGAACATGCCGCGCGGCTTTTTGGCCGGCGTGATGAGAAGGTTCTGCAGAACGCCTTCGGCTTCGATGCTCGCCGCCATCGGTTCGATCTGAAGCTGCTCGTCCGGCGCGGTGCGGACGTTGACGGGCGAAAGACGCAGTTTGTTGAGCTTGATAGTCCGGATCACTGGGGTCACTCCTTCTGGCGTCCGGCAAATCCCGGACACCATCCCAGCTCCCCCTTCCCTTTCTCTCAGGCATGCCTGAGGACGATGATGCTCACGCCCCGCGTGGGGCGGCTCGAACCGTCAAACCTGGGGACCGGACTAGCCGGCCCCGGCAATAAGCCGCTCGACGATGTCGGCCGCGCTCGGGACGGGCAGGAATACCCGCGTGCGATACTGGATCACCTCGGTGAAACAGCCGAGCGACTTGAGCCAAACAAGCTGGCTGGGCGGCGCGCCGACCAGTTCGATGCGCGACGACCCATTCACGAGCGCACGCTTGATGGTCATCGGGAACGGGCGCGTGAGATCGACGCTTCGACCAGACAAGGCCGATTTGACGATATTGGGTGCCGGCAGGGTCTCGGCCTGACCGATGCCGAGTTTCGTGAAGAGTTGAACGACGTGCTCGTCGAAGACGAGGCGTCCAAGCCAGGAATTGCCAGCCTTGTCGGCGATCCTGTTGACCACGAGATGATCGCTCGGAAGCGCGGACCAGATTGGAAGGAGAAGACCGGTAGCAAGGCGGATGGTTTCGGTGTCGACCTTGTTCGCGGCCTCCTCAGCTTCTTCGAGCCACTTCGCACAGAAGGCCTCGCGGTCGATCGGTGCCCAGGCGCTCTCATAGAGGTCGTCTTCGCGCATATATTCCCGGCGGGTCGGACGCGTGAGCTCGATGCGCGGAATAGGCGTGCCCTCCTTCTCTTCCATGAGCGCGCGGGCCCGCGTTTGAAGTGCCACCTTTCCGGATTTGGCGTTCACCATGAATTCTGCCGTGCCGTCGCAGTCTCCGATTCTGAGTATCCGCTCCAGTGAAACGGGCGTCCGGCGCCGGGCGATCTCGATCGTAAGGAGATGGGAGGTCGCGCCGCTCAGCGGATCGGTCCGTAGCAAAGTGTCGTCGATCAGGGTTGCCGTGTCGACGAGGATGGTCTCGACGCCGACATCCAGGCGACCGGCCTCGCGCGCGGCGGAGACACGGGTCTCGACGAGCGAGAGGAACTCGTCGAAGATCTTGTTTTGCAACGCGATCGGCAGCGCGAGTATCCGGTTGAGCCACCGCTGGATGGGCGGGAGATCGTCCTTCATGACGCCATCCTTGTCACAGAGCTCAAGGCCGGTGCGTCGCTCGAACTCGGCGTGGGAGATGCTATTCAGCTTTCCACCGACAAGCAGATGGAACCAGCTCACCAAGGCCGCGCAGGCGTATTCGCTTTCAAGGTTGTCGGCGGGGTCGAAGAGGTTCTGACCGCCGGTCTGGCGCTGTCCGCGCGTCAATGCGCCCAAGCTGTCGAGGCGGCGGGCGATCGTGCTTGTGAATCGCAGCTCACCCTTACAGTCAGTGGTCACCGGCCTGAACAGCGGTGTGCTCGCCTGGTGGGTGCGATGGGTACGCCCCAGGCCCTGGATTGCGCGATCGGCACGCCACCCCGGCTCGAGCAGCAGATGAACACGCTGCTCCTGATTGGGGGCATCGCGCGAGGCGTGATATGAGCGCCCCGTCCCGCCGGCATCCGAAAAGACGAGGATCCGCTTGCGGCCCTGCATGAACGCGGCGGCCTCGGCCTGGCTGGTCCTGGCTGAGCGGTTTTCGAGCTTCTGCCGCCCGTCAGCGGTCGCAACGAGACGCTTGGTTCGTCCAGTCACCTCGGCGACGTCCTCGTGTCCGAACTGCTCGAGGATGCCATCGAGCGCGGAGGTAATCGGCGGCAAAGCGCAGAGATGTTCGATAAGGCGAGCCCGCGCGGCCTCGGCCTCGGGATTGTAGACAGGATTGCCCGCATCATCCTCCATCGGGAGCGAGCGCTGCGCGCCGGTATCGTCCGTGAAGACCCGCATCTGCCGTGTCGGAAAGGCGCGTTCGAGATAGTCGATCACATATTCGCGGGGAGACAGATCGATCTCCAGTTCGGCTCGTTCATCCGGACTGAGCGAACCCAGGCGCCGGTCGAGGATGGATTCGGCGGTGGTGACGAGTTGCATCACGACCGACTGGTTCGCCTTGAGGTGCTCCCGGACGGCCGCGATTACGGTCGGCAGCTTCATCGAGAGGAGCACTTGGCCGAAGAAGCGTTGCTTGGTGGATTCGAAGCGCGAGCGTGCGGAGGCTTTGGCCCCGCTATTGAGTGTCGCATTTTCGAGTCCGTCGACCACGCCCGTCAGTTCGAGCGCCCGCTCCATGTTCTGATGGATGATCGACCACGTGTCGGCGTAGGTGTCGTAGATCTCGATCTGGGCGGGGGTCAGTTCGTGCCGCAGGATCTCGTATTCGACGCCAGCGAAGCTGAGGGCCCGTGCCATATAGAGACCCGTCGCCTTGAGGTCGCGCGCGACAAGCTCCATCGCTGCGATACCGCCCTTGCTGATCCCGCTGATGAATTGCTCGCGATCGGGGAAGGCCGTGCCCGGTCCCCAAAGCCCGAGCCGCACGGCATAGGCGAGATTGTTGACGACTGACGCGCCGGTGGCCGAGGCATAGAGAATCCGTGCCGCCGGAAGATGGTTCTGTAGCAGCACTCCGCAGATGCCCTGCTGGGATCCGTCCTTGGCGCCAAGAGCCCCCTCCCCGCCTGCGACGCCCCCCATCTCATGAGCTTCGTCGAAGGCGATGACACCCTCGAAGTCAGCACCGGCCCAATCGATGATCTGCTTCAACCGCGTTGAATCGCCCCGCATGGAGCGCAGAGTCGGATAGCTTACGAACAACACACCCTGATCGAGGGCAATCGGCTCATCGATTTTCCAGTTGGAAAGTGGCTGAATGTCACCGCTGAGACCGCCCAACGCCGTCCAATCGCGGCGCGCATCTTCGAGGAGAGGGGCGTTCTTGGAGACCCAGATATTGCGGCGACGGCCCTGCAGCCAGTTGTCGAGTATGCAGGCCGCAATCTGGCGTCCCTTGCCGGCGCCCGTGCCGTCGCCAAGAAAGAAGCCTTTGCGATAGGTATGACCGTCCTCGGCGAGGATCAGGCCGACGCCCTCTTTGTCGGGTTTGAAGTTTCCGGGGATCCATTGAGCCCAGGCGTGACCGGCATAGACAACGGTCTCGAGCTGCGAGGCCGATAGGAGACGTTCGCTGACGGTCCGTTCGGGGAGACATGGCACGTAGTCCGGGATCGGTGCCGGGATCGACCCCATCGCAACGGATTCGACGAGGGCCGTCGGATGCTCGCCAGCCTTGGCGAAGCTAATGCGGCTCGGGCGGTAGGGCAGATAGACGCCGGTTTGCTCGAGCAGCGGAGCAGCAACCTCGAGCTTCGAGTATTCGACCGGCAGGACGTTGTTGCGTGTCGGGGCGTGATAGGCACGAGGCGCTGGTCGGCCGCTCTTGACCGCGCGGAAGAGGGACACCCCCGTCGATCGCTTCGGAGCGGGCATCACCACATTGGGCCGTGCGGACGATCGTTCGGGAATGACGAGGTCATCGATGAGATTGGCAATCGACGCGCGCTGAATGACCGCGGGCGGCGATTTGCCCGGTACCTTGTCGATGACGAATATGCGAACCGCGATCGAGGTCCCGTGCTTCTGGTAGCATTTTTCCAGGCGGATGGCCGTTCGGACGGTCACGTCGCGCAAAACGGTTTCGTACTGGTCGCGCATCCGGGCGCCCGGGCCAAACCAGTCCGGCATGATTGCAACCAGTCGGCCACCCGGGACCAGGCGACGCAGTGCCGCCTGCAGATGGCGAACAGCGGCATAGTCGTCGGCTCCGCGGCCGATGGACCGTGAGAATGGCGGATTCATCAGGATCAGCGTGGGCCGATCAAGCGACGCGAGCGTCGAGTTGATCGTTGCTCCGTCGTGCCCGCTGACGATCGCCGAGGGGAAAGCGGCGTGAAGCCGACCCCGGCGAAGCGGGTCCAGTTCGTTGAGATGGAGCGCCTTGTGGGTCGGGAGCTGCGCGACCAGGAGCCCATTGCCGGCGCTCGGTTCTAGGATGACATCGTCCGGCTGCACGTCGGCCAGCAAGGTGAGGATCGCCGCGATATCGATCGGGGTCGAGAATTGCTGCCATTCGATCTGATCTTCGCTGCGGACGGTTTGGGTCGGCAACCGCTCGGATAGGGCGATGAGGGGACGGACATCCGCCATTCCGGAGAGAGTTGACCCGCTTGCCTGCAGATGGATGGAAAGCGCGTGCTCGAGGAGTTCAAAGCTACCGCGTTGGGTCCAGTGACCATCGGCATCAGACCCACCGAAAGCCGCCGACATCGCCTGGTTGAGTACCCGGCGGTGGACGGGATCGCCGGACTGGAGATGAGGAAGGAGGAGGCGGACAGCCGCGCGATCAGCCTGGGCGGCCGCGTCGAAGAGATAGGACATTTTTGGGGGCTCCTGCGTGGCTGCACCTTCGGCAGCGACACATTCCCGGTCCCCCTCCCCTTTTCCGGCGCTCGGCTCCTAGATGCGGCGAAGCCGCTCCTGGGCATCAAGTGCTTTGGCCCAATCCTTGTAGATGGATGGCGGCGGCACACGTTCGATCAAGAGACCTGGGCGGATGTAACGCTGTTGAGCGTTCGCTGCGGCTCGCCGTCCCTCCGGATCGTTGTCTTCGGCAATCAGGAGCGTGGTGACACCCGGTGGAATGATCAGTTGGTCGAGGCGGCGGGCACCTAGCGATGCCCAACATGGAATGTCGTGCATGCGGCTGAAGGCGTCTGCCGTTTCAAAGCCCTCGGCGATGGCCAGGACCGAACCCGCTGCCCTACCTCGCCATGCGCCGCTGCCCGGTACGCCAAGCATGACCTTGCGCACATAGTGGGCGGAGGCGGGGTCGAGGAAGATCCGCTGAATGGCGACGAGCTGGCTGATTTCGCGCACCGCGACGAGCAGAGCCGGTTGATAGACGGTTCTCGGCTTCGGCATATAGGGGCATCGCGGATGATAGCGAACGTCGGGCGGCGCTGGGAGCAGATTGCGACGATCCAGATAGCGCTCAGCAAGCGTGCCGGTAATCTCGACAGCCTGGTTCCAGATGTGCGCGCCGGTTGACGGTCGGTGGTACTGGCCTTTATCGGGAATCGGATAGCGATGGCTTGATCGTACACGCCTGAGTTCGCGAAGCACATCTTCACGGGCGCAGCCTGCGAAACAGGTCACGAGGATTCCGCGATCACCCTGTCTGATCGAGAGGCTTGGGTCGCTGTCGTTATGCGCGGGGCATCGGCACATCGCGACATAGCCGGACCATTTGCCGCCGAGGGTTCCGACAATGTCGACGAGTTCTTGGGTCGGGCGCTTTGCTGTGAGGGGCATGGTACATCCTCCTTGCTCGCCCACGGCAGCCCCCCTCCTCTCCTCCATCCGGAGCCATGGGGTCGTCATGGCCTATCCTGAGGCGCGGTCGTGGAGGTGGAGCGAGTCGGGAGGCATTCGCCGACTCACTTCTTTCAAATCACATTTTGAAAAACGCCCGGCGCGCCAGCGGCGGGGTGATTCTCAGATTCTAATGATTCATAGATTCAGGGAGAGCAACTGATTGTATTTGTTAAGGGAATTGACGTCATTCCTGACCTGATGGGGGCAATTGGCTGCCTTCTTGGGGGCTTTATCCTGTCGGCATGGGGGACTTATCCTGACCCCTTGGGGTCTATCCTGTCTTCTTGGGGGAGGCCTCTCCAGCCACGGTAATATGGGCATTTTCTTGCTGTTTGACCTGTCCAATTGGGGCGTGCCCTTCGGATTGTGCGACTCAGCAGAATCGCTGGAATTTCGACCGAGTCTGACAGCGATTCTATCCTGACCTCCTGGGGGCGATTTCCGCCAATTAGCCTGTCCTGACTTGACGAGCGAGGTCAGGACAGGCAACTTTCCCCGCAGATTGGGGTGAATCGCATGGGAGAACCAGCGGAAAACGAGCACGACGTTGGCGGCGATGAAGTTTCGACCGCCCGGTCTATGCGCGTGGCCGCTGCCCTCGCCCGCAAAGGCGGCGACGAGTTCGTCAAACCCGGTAGGCTCGTCGAGGTTCGATTCGTCAAGGGCCAGTCTCTCAGTCTCACCTCATCGCGCCTGCTGGCACTGATGATCCTGACGGCGGGCGGCGATGCGTGGCAGGATATAACACACCGGATGCGAAAGGCGGATATCCGCCGCGGCCACAAGGGCAACGAACGCATCGGCGATATGCTTGAGGAGCTTCATCGCACGCTGTTCGCCGAGGACGACACGTCTTGGCGCGGGAAGCGGACAACCAAGCGTTTCAACCTGATCCAAGCTTCCTGGGAGGAAGTCGAGGAGGTCGGAGACGGCGGTAAGGAGACGGGCTGGATCGAGTGGCAGTTCACGCCGGATGCTCGCCGCCTGATTCAGGAATCCGAGACCTATGCGGTGATGAACCGGCAGGCAGTTCTTGGCTTTCGGTCCGCCTACGCGCTCAAACTATACGAAGAAGGTGCTCTTCGCCTGCATCGTCGTCAGCCAGTCTGGAAGGTCGATATGGTCGGCCTGCGTGCGGCGCTTGGGATCGATCCGGATAAGTACGGCGACTTCGCCCAGTTACGGCGAAAGGTCCTGACCGTTGCCAAGACAGAAATCGATCAGCTCGCCCATTACACGGTGGAGTGGCAGGAGATCCGACGCGGCCGCGCGGTAACCGAGATTGAGTTCCGTTTCGCGCCCAAGGACGCGCCTGCGCAGATCGCGACGGTCGATGAACTTGGTCGGCACTCAACCGGGCGGAAGGCGCGCCGGGAGGATGCGGTCGAAGAAGTCGTTGCCATTGAGAGCGCCCTCCCCCGCAGCGACGCAGTAGATAGTGCGGCGGTGGCTGACGTCCTCAAGCGCGTGACGGCGTCTCTTGCCACCCCGGAAAGTTCCGCTGGGGTGAACGCTGAGCCATGGGCGCGTTTCCCGCGGGGTAAGCTGCACTTCGGCGTGACCGAGAATGCGGCGCGCGAGATAGGGTTGCGCCACGGCGGTGGATGGGACGTCGACCTGATCGCAGACGCATACCGTGAGCATATGGGGGATCGTCTCAACACGCTCTCGGGGTCGAAACTCGAGAAGTCGTGGAAGGGATTCTGCGAGGCCTTCCTTACGCGCCGGGGACGGCCGAGCTAGAAAATTGCACGCGTGCAATTTTCCCGTAGCCCCCACCGAGTCAGGATAGGGCCGCAGGAGGGCGAAAATACACCAATCGCGGATGCTCACTTTCGCAATTCGTGATTTTCTTGACCGAAAAGCGCAAGTTGAAGTACCACCTGCTTGATTGCGAAAGGTGGGCATGTGTCTAACGGACTCGATATTGAGGAAGCCGAACGTCTCGTCTCGGTTGCAACGCTAGCTGCGCGAACGTCGTCGGTGCTGGAAAAGCTGAGGGATTCGGCGCGTAGCGCACGAGCTGATGACCGCCGCGAGCCGACTTTCACAATCAGCAAGGCTGCGGAACTGGTGAACCGCACACCGGCTGCGATTCGCGACGCGGAGAAGGACGGCCGCCTGCCAGAGCCTTCGCGAGGCGATAATAACCGGCGTGAACGCTATACGCTGGCACAGCTGAATGACATGCGGGGGGTCTTCGGGACCCGGCCATATCGGGCACCAGGAGATCCGGCCTGCGTCATCGCAGTCCAGAACTTCAAGGGCGGCGTCGGGAAGTCGACCGTTGCTGTCCATCTCGCCCAGTATCTCGCGATCAGAGGCTATCGGGTGGCGCTCGTCGACTGTGACAGCCAGGCCTCCGCGACGACGTTGTTCGGCTATGTGCCTGACCTCGACCTGACCGAGGATGACACGCTCTATCCGTTCCTCCGGGAGGATGAACGGACCTCACTCGATTACGCGCTCCGCAAAACTCACTTTGACGGTCTGGAGCTGATCCCAGCCAATCTGCGGCTGTTCAATTCGGAGTATGAGCTGGCAGCGAGGATGGCGAGGGGAGGGTTCGAGTCGCTGTTGAACCGCCTCAAGGTCGGTATCGATAGCATTGCCGATCGCTTCGATGTCATCGTGATGGACCCGCCGCCCGCGCTCGGGGCGATTTCCCTGTCGGTGCTTCGCGCCGCGAACGCGCTGGTTGTTCCGGTCCCGCCGACGGTCATGGACTTCTCTTCGACCGCGGCGTTCCTTTCGATGCTCGACGAGACGATCGAACAGCTTGCAGAGCGAGGTATGGCGCCGCAGCTCCAGTTCCTCCGATTTGTGGCCTCGAAGGTCGACGAAAACAAGTCGATGCAGAAGGAGCTGTTGCATTTGATGCGGACCTTGTTCGGCCACGCGATGGTCCGCACGCCGCTGAAGGATTCGGCCGAGATTGACAATGCGACCGCACGGCTCATGACTGTTTATGAGCTCGATGGGCCGGCCACCAGTTCGGCGGTTCGCAACCGATGCTTGGGTTATCTCGACGGCGTAAACAGTGAAATCGAAGTCGATATTCGGTCGATGTGGCCGAGCCACCAACCGGCTCTGCGAAAGGCTGCGTTGGCATGAAAATACCGAATTGCACGCGTGCAAGATCGGACGAACGGAGAAAATTGCACGCGTGCAATTTCGGTGAAGGGAGGCTCTTATGAGCAGGAAAAATAGTGGCTTTGCGGCCGATCTGGCGGCAGGGATCGACCTGTCGGATGAACCAGCGCCGCAGCGCCGAACCGGGATCGCATCGAACGTCCTGACCGGACGAGCGAACCGGCTGTCTGACCTCGCTTCGGGGGCAATCGTCACCCGGACCCACGAACTGGTCGACCCGGCGCGGTGCCGCATGTGGGCCGGGCACAACCGCGATTACGCTTTGCTCACCGAAGAGCGCTGCGCCGATCTCATCGAGAGCATCAAGGCGCAAGGTCGCCAGGAAATGCCCGCGATCGTCCGTCGCGTGTCGGGCGACGCTGACTTTGATTTTGAAGTGATCTGCGGGGCGAGGCGGCATTGGACGATTAGCTGGCTGCGCTCGCACAATTATCCGGACTTCAAGTTCCTCGTCGATATCCGGGAGATCGGCGACGAGGAAGCATTTCGCCTGGCCGACATCGAGAATCGGGCGCGCGACGATCTTACCGATCTGGAGCGGGCGAGGGACTATCTCCGGGCGCTGGACCTCTATTATGATGGGCGACAGCGGACGATGGCGGAGCGATTGAAGGTGAGCGAAAGCTGGCTCACCCGATATCTCGATCTCGCCCGACTGCCTACCGAACTGACGCGGGCGTTTTCCAATCCACAGGACCTCGGAGTCCGCAATGCCATAGCGCTCAAGGGCCTGCTGAAGCCGGATGAGCGGAAGGCGAGGGCGTTCGCCGAAGCAGCCCGGATTGCGGATGCTCGGGAAGCCGGCGCTCCAGCCCAATCAATCCTTGATGTTATCAAGGCGCTAAGCCTCGCGGTCGACGCCCCCAAGAAGACAGGATCCCCCAAGAAGACAGGAAAGGCCGAGACGGTCTCGACCGCGGCCGGCAAGCCGGTGCTCCGGATCGAGAGTGCCGACCGCAAGGGTGTCCGTCTAACCTTGCTGAGCAGGGGCGGAGCGACACGCCAGGATGCTGAGGAGGCCATCCGAACCCTCCTGGACCAGCATTGGCCTCAATAGCGGACTGTAACCGCCGATCGAGCCTGCGCGGCCAGCTTAGCCGCGCCTTGTGGAGATATGCCGAGCAAGCGGGCGATCGCGGGCACGCGCAGTCCGGGGTATGATGCCTCCAGGCGCATGAGTGTGGGCAACTTGCTCCGGCGCGTAACGCCAAGGTCTGAGGGCAGGGTGGCTACAATGCGCTCAAGCCTGTCGAGTTCTGTGAGCCCCAACGCGGCTGTGCGCCCGAGCGCGGCTTCGAGTTCCTCGGCCAGCTCGGCCGGGCCGCTCGACAGAAATTTCGGGAGCCACACAAAGGACGGAATATGCTGGAGCGTGAAGCCAGCGGCAGCCAGCGCGGTGGGGAGCATGCAGGCGAGAAGCCAGACCGTTCCGAAGCTTCTCGGATCGACGTGGAGCGTGCGCCCGTCGATGGTCGTGACGCTGCGACCCTCCGTCGGACTGATTTCCAGCTCCTTGTGGACTGCCAGGAGGCGCTCAGCGACTGATAGAAGGGTAGGGGAGGGGTAGGGGACGCAAAGTCTCTTCCGTGCCTCTCTGAACGTCTGTCCGAACCGAACCAGATCATCTCCGCCCCACATCTCGGCCTGCGCGCGATCGTCGAGCAAGGTGCGCAGCACGTTGAGTGAGGCGCGGGCGACGGAATCGCTGGAATCCTCGGCGAGCAACAGGAAATGCATGAGCGCTGCGATCGAGAGCGGATCGTTGAGACCCTCGCTATGGCGGGGTGGAGGGGTTCGACTGCAAATCCAATCGAGGAGGGCCGCTGTATCGACCGGGACACCGGCAATGCCGGCGACCGTCGCCGCGGCCTTCACGCGGGCGCGGGCGAGCCAGATATCGCGCGCCGGGCTTCCTAGAAGGCGGCCGTCGAGCCGACCAATAAGCAAAAGAGGAGGTGCTGGGGCAGGGCGAGCCATGGTGTATGCCTATCTCGTATCACAACCAAAGTCATGGGTTGGTTGTAGTCTCTCGTATTCCCTAAAAGAGGATAGTTGATAATTGCAGTTATCACATAAGCGGAATTGACCGCACCTTATAAGGCGCGATACAAGCAGCGCTGAGGAGCGCGCCGCATCGTGGACACCCAAACCGCCTTGGACGGGCCAGAACGCGCTGTGGCGCCTCCTGAGGCGTCCCTGCCGGCGGTCAGGGTGCCGGACGACCTCGCGTGGACCATCGTGCAGATGCGCGCCGGCGAGCGCATCACCATCAACGAAGCGCTGATAGCTGCCTATCAGGCGGCCTCGTCACCCCACAGCATCCGCGCGCTCAAAGCCGATATCGAGGCGTTCGACGCCTGGTGCCGGCGCACCAACCGGATCGCGCTGCCGGCGACGGCCGAGACCGTGGCCGACTATCTCGACGCGCGGGCAGGGAAGGGGGGCAAGCCTGCCTCGCTCGGTCGCTACAAAGCGTCGATCGCCAAGATCCACCAGCTGCTCGATCTGAAAGATCCGACGTCGGCGCCGCTGGTCAAGCTGCGGCTGCAGGCCGTGCGCCGTGAGAAAGGGGCGGCGCAGAAGCAGGCGCGGCCGTTGCGGTTTAAGGGGCCGGTACGTGACGTCGAGCGCGACAAGGCGCGGGGGCTCAACATCCGCGCGCTGCTCGAGAGCTGCGGAGACGATCTGCCGGGGCTGCGCGATCGGGCGTTGCTCTCGGCCGCCTATGACACCGGCCTGCGCGCCTCCGAGCTTGTGGCGGTTGCCGTTGAGCATATCGAGGAAGCGATCGATCCCGACGCGCGACTGCTGCAGATCCCGCGCCACAAAGGCGACCAGGACGGGGAGGGGGCAACCGCCTATCTCAGCCCGCGCACCGCATCGGCGATCGCGGCTTGGACTGAGGCTGCCGAGATCACGGCAGGGCCGGTGTTCCGGCGGGTCCAGGTGCGGCGTTACAAAGCGCGCGCCGCGGTGCGCGGGCGACCGATCGACAGCATCTCGGGCCGGGAGACCTGGGATCTGCGCAAGACGCTCTCCAAGCCCGCGGTGAAGGCACGCGTGGAGTATGACATCGGCGCTGTGGCGCTGCATCCGGGATCGATTGGGCCGATCTTTCGGTCAATCATTCAGCGGGCATTTGATCTCGGCGCTTTGCCCGATCTGACAGCGGAGGATCTGGCGCGATTGCTGAAGGGGATCAGCGCGCACTCGACGCGGGTCGGACTCAATCAAGATTTGTTCGTCGCGGGCGAGGATCTTGCCGGGATTATGGACGCGCTACGCTGGAAGTCGCCGCGCATGCCCCTCGCTTATAATCGGAATCTGGCGGCCGAATCGGGCGCTGTCGGGCGGCTGGCGCGCAAGCTGGAATGATGAAAAGTAGGACGACGGCGACTTCCGGCATGCTTTTATCGACGCCGCTATCGCCAGATCCGGTCGTTCATGGGGCAGGTCAACGTTTCCAAGGTAGGGCTTTCGCAATGGGCCGCGTTGGCAGCAGTGACACTTCTTACACTGGCTGCGATCGATCTGACGTGGACATTTCTCGCTCACAAGGCGCGCGCGTTCCTCCGTACCCCGCCTGCCGTGCGGCTTGCGAACAGAATTAGTGCTTTGACACTTGGAGGAGCCGCAGCGGTTATAGCGGCGCGCGACTGATAAACCAAACACGTTAGTAACAGTCTTCGTTCAGGACGGCGTCAGCTAAATGGCTTTGACCATATGAACTAGGATACCGTCAGCTATCGCCTCTTCTCGCTCTACGTCATACCCCAGCGATTTGTAGAGACGTATATTCTCTTCGAATTTCGCATTAGTGAAGAGTCTGACCGCCTCGAACCCAGCCTCTGCTGCCAAGCGCTCAGCATGAGCAACCATTTTCCTGCCGTAGCCCCTCTTTTGAAAAGCCGGAGCGACCGCAACATTTTCAATCAGCAGGTCGTCGTGACGCTGAATGATCTCCACCAAAGCGGCAACTTCATCATCTACCAGCAGAAGGTCCGCTCGATGATCCCTGATATGGGCGGCGTGGTCGGCTTTCATAGGTAAGGGTTCGCGACCAATGACCGGCACCCATTTGGCATAAGCTGCTCGTGTGACCGTGGTGACGGAATCTTCGTCAACCAGCGTCGCAATCCGGATCGTTTCGCTCATTCGCTGACTATGCCGCCGTAAATGGCGGAGGAAAAGAGCGACCATATTCTCGAAAAGGAAGGATGGTCGGGACGGCTGACTGTCGCAAGGCGTGCCCGACGGCAAGGGAATAGCTGTTTTCCCAAAATATGTTCCCGATTGCTCATTCCCGAAAAGGCCGGTTGGAGACGGAGAAACGGGACGATCCGGCCCGTGAGAGGAACCCGCCTCTGACATCCGCCCGGAGCGGATAATATGAGCAGGCATCTCCGATTGCGAGCAGCAACGAATGATGGCGAGCACATTGGCTGCTAATCCGAGTACGGTGCCATGCGCCAGTGGCAGATAGCGTGAGCAGGAAATCGCGCTGTTGGCGAGCAGACGCCGCTACGACTGCGAGCGCCTACACGTAGCCTTGCCCGTGAATTGGCACCGCGCAGCGTCAATGTGGTGTCGCCCGGGATGACCAGCACGCAATTCTGAGACAAAATGGGCGACAAGAAGCGGGACTATTTCGCATCATTCGCCGCACAACTGCCGCTGCGCCGCGTCGGGCAGCCGGAGGAGAGCGCTGAGGCCATCGCCTTTGTCATCGCCAACAACTATGTGACCGGCTCCGTGATTGATGTCGACGGCGGCTGGCACCTGGGCTGATCGGTGGCCGTCGAACCAAGAGATTGGCGCCGCAAAGGGATAACCGGTCGCCGGTTTTCGGGAACGAGAGACATCGTGATGCAAAGTCGGCGCTCAGGTCTGGACGAGTGATAGGACGCCTTGCTTCGGCGAGGCGTCCTAAGGCGCAGGAGTTCGCATTGCAGCCACCAATGTCCGAAGCGCGCTGCGGGCGTTGTTGTTGGCACGTGAACGCGCAGCATTACATCCCGGTTCGGCAGCGGACTTTGAAAGTTCGCGCGCGAGGTACTCGCGATGCAGCTACGCTGCGATGCTTGAGAACTGTTGACGATAGGCTGTTGGACTCGTGCCTATTCTCGTGCGGAAGTGATGCCGTAAGGTCTCCGCAGAACCGAAGCCGCTGCCTTGGGCGACCTGTTCTATCGAAATGGCGGTCGTCTCCAGGAGCGATCTGGCTCGTTCAAGCCTGAGGCTGAGCAGCCATTCCCCTGGCGTCGTACCGGTCGTGTCGTGAAACCGCCGAAGAAACGTTCTCCGGCTCATGCGGGATTCGGCTGCCAGCGCATCGATGTTGATATCTGCGTCGATCCGACTGCGCAAAGTATCGAGCAGTGGAGCCAGAGCGGCATTCTCTCGGACAGGTAGTGGTTGATGGACGAACTGGGCCTGCCCGCCCTGCCTGTGCGGCTGCACCACCATTCTCTGGGCGACGCGATTGGCCGCGGTCGGCCCGAAGTCCCGCCTGATCAGGTGCAGGCAGACATCCAGTCCGGCCGCGCACCCAGCGGATGTCAGAACATCGTCCTCATCGACGTACAAGACGGAGGGCTCGACGTGGATGGCGGGGTAGGTGGCCGAAAAGAACTCGGCATGTTGCCAGTGGGTGGTCGCGCGACGACCGTCTAGCAAGCCGGCGGCGGCTAATACGAAGCTGCCGGTGCAAATTGACACAAATCGACAGCCGCGCTGTTGAGCTCGTCTCAACGCTTCTACGAATGAGTCCGGAACCGGCTCGCTTACAGCCCGCCAGCCGGGAACGACAATCGTGTCGGCTTGGTCCAAAAGCTCAAGCCCTCCGTCGATCGCCAACCGTAAGCCGCCGCCAGAACGGAGGGCCGCCGCGTCTGCGGACGCAACGACCACATCGTACCACCTGTCCTCCCATCCCGACGGCGGCGGCCCCAATGTCTCAAGCGCCGTACTGAATTCAAAGAGGCAAAGTCCGTCATACGCCACGATCACGAGCGAAGGTTTCGGGGGGCGAGGAGACTTTGGCATGATCTTAACGATACATGTCATTAGTGCCGATGGCCAGCGAGCATAAGCAAGCGCAACAATGCCGCGCTCTTATTGCGCGGTGGACTTCCAATGAACGACTTTTACGATCGCTGGGCAACGTCGAGCCATCCATGGTCATGGGTGGTCGCATGATCGTGATCGCCATGCTGATGGGCCTGCTCGCCGCGCTGGGATGGGGGGCTGCTGACTACCTGGCGGGCAGTACGGCCAAATTGGTTGGCATTCGAAGAACCGCACTATTCACGCAGTCGGCGGGATGGGTGGCCGTCTCAGTTCTGATACTGGTGATGCCGCTGTTGCGAGAAAAGGCCCTTGCAGCATCTCATACGGGATGGCTGTACGGTGTCCTGGCGGTAGCGTTCAATCTCGCAGGCTCGATTTCTTTGCTCCGGGCCTTTTCTATCGGCCGCGCTTCGCTCGTAGCACCGCTGATTACCAGTTACGCCGCTGTGACCGCCTTTCTCGGTGTGGTGATAAGTGGCGATGGGCTGAGCGGGTTTCGCCTGGCCGGAATCCTCGTTTGCCTGATCGGAGCGCCTCTTGCAGCGGTTGCTCCAAATCGCCAAAACGCGCGGGGGGGCGAGGGGGTTGGCTACGCGCTCCTGACGGCCTTCTGCTTCGGCATCGGCTTCTGGGTGCAGGGCAAGTTCGCTGTTCCCGCGATCGGAGCGACACCCATGCTCTGGCTATTCTTCAGCGTAGGGATCCTCGCTCTTGCGCCGACGCTTGTGGTACGGCGGGAACCGATCTTGCCCAGCCGAGAGGCGCTTCCGCTCCTCGCGCTCCAAAGCGTGTGCAACCTCATAGGCTATGGGACCTTCGCGGTGGGTATGGCGACTGGAGCAGTCACGATCGTCACGGTCTTGAGCACTTTTGCTGCGGCCATAACCGCGATGTTTGGCCTCGCCCTAAGACAGGAGAGGTTGTCTCACACGCAAGCCGTAGGAGTGTCCGCAATCCTTATCGGCGCGGTTCTCCTTGCCGTTTAGGTCTCAGCGAAGCGCGCGCACAGGTAGTCCGCGAACGTGCGCACTGCTTCCGCGCGAAACCGCAGAGCGGCTAATCCCGATGGGCTTTCCCACTGTTCGGGTAAATGGGTAAATCACGAAACGCAGGTTCTAACGTTCCAGGAATGGGAGGCAGACCGTCCTTAGTCCATCCAGGCCGGGCCGTTCAGCCGCCGCAGTCTTTCAAGGGTGTCGACCTGGATTAACTATTTGAAGGCTGTGGCTGCGATTTCTGGAGGATGCCACCAACCTTGTCATGATCACCTTGAAGCCGAGGCCGGCGCTGGTTCGGCTGGAACGACCAATACAGGTATGGGCGATTTTTCGAGCAGTTCGTGGCACACTGAACGCTCGGTAAGCCTGCCGAGCCACGAAAGATGCCTGTGTCCTAGGACGATCGTGTCGCAGGCAAGTTTATGTGCCGTTTCAAGGATCATCGTCACCGGCTCTCCAGGGACAACGGAACCAAAGGCATTCACTGCTCTCGCGCGGAGTTCCAAAACCGTTTGCCGCACCAGACTGTCCGCGCCCTCACGCTCGATCGCGGCGGCTGGATAGTCGATCTCATCGACCGGGGTCGGCCGCGCGCCGTCGGGTTCGTCGAGGAAATATGCGGGGTCGACTGCGCACACGACATGCAGTTCCGCCTCGAAATGGCGCGCAAGATCGGCCGCAATGCCTACTACATTTTCGGTGCTTTCGGTTCCGTCGATGCCGACAAGAATTTTTTTGAACATCTGATTGCTATCTTCCTGTCCGATTTGAAGGGCCGCCACCGGGAATCATGCCAATCGTGCGCAAAGATCTGCTGCGCAGGCCGGCTGCCGAGCTCGTTGCCGGGATGAGGACGGGAGCCCCGGACGCCATTTCGAGACTTCCTGCCCTCTGTTGCACCGCCTGGGGGGCAGCGGGATCGCGTTCGATACGGTTCAGGGCTCTGCGCCGCGCCGTGAGGCGGTCCATTTCGCACATCCTGTCTGGCCTATTGTCGCGGCGAACGACACAGGCGCGCAAACACACGATAGGAAGAGCCGAAGCATCCCGCATCGCAAATGCTTTAGGGTCTGGATTAGCGGTCATCACTCCGCCCCTGTGCCAGTTGCGACCGGTTGCGACTTACCAGAAGGATCTGGGAAGGTTCGTTCCCAGCCGCCGCCCAGCGCCTTGAGAAGAACGACAAGATTGGCTGCTGCCTGGCCGCGGCTTGAGGCAAGGTCGTTCTCCCCGTCCAGCAACGCGCGTTGCACCGAAAGTATGTTGAGAAAATCCACGGCGCCTTCGCGATAGCGGCGTTCGGCGACGGAAAGCGCCAGTCTGTTCTGCCGGACTGCTTCGGCCAAACGGTCGCTCCGGCGTTGCTCGGCGTCATAGGCGGTTAGCGCGTCGTCGATTTCGTGCCAGGCCTTCAGCACGGTCTGCTGGAAACGGATCGCGGCCTCCTGCTGCTCGGCCTTGCGCAATTCCAAGGCGCCTTGGAGTCGGCCGCCTTGGAAGAAGGGGAGCGAGATGGACGGGCCGACGACGAACTGGTGCGAAGCCCAGCTGCCGAAGTTGGACAAAGCCAGCGACTGCGTGCCGAAACTGCCGGTGAGCGAGATGCTGGGATAGAAATCGGCCTTTGCAACGCCGATTTCAGCGGTGGCGCGGTGCAATGCCGCCTCGGCGCGGCGGATATCGGGCCGGCGCCGCGCGAGCTCGGACGGCAGGCCGACCGGGACACGGTCGGGAAGGGCAGGGATATCGCCAGCGTCGCCCAGCTCGCCGGCGAGCGCACCGGGCTGCTCGGCCAGTAACAGACTCAGCGCGTTGATCAGGGCATCATGCCGCGCGATCAGCGCAGGCAGGCGCGCTTCGACGGTGGCTACGTGCGCTTCGGCGTCGGCGATGTCGAGATTGGTGGTGACGCCCTGCTCGAGCCGCAGACGGGTCAGCTTGACGCTGTCGCGGGCGTCATTGAGGTTGCGGCGCGTGATGGCCAACAACGCCTGTGTCGTGCGCAACTCAACATAGTCGCGCGCGAGCTCGGCCTGCGCCGACAACAGGATCGCGCGCCGGTCCTCCAGTGATTCCTGCAGCGCGGCGTTGGCCGCCTCGACACCCCGCCTGGCGCGGCCCCACAGGTCCAGTTCCCATGACGCATCGATACCCGCCTGCCACAGGTCGTAGGGCGGTGATCCGTCCGCTCCGGGGAGGCTGGATACGCCGAACGGTGCGACGCCGCTTGCCGACTGCTGCTGCGAGCCCGCTGGACCGGTGCCCATCAGGGAGAGAATGCCGTTCGGGCTCGCGCGCTCGCGATTGTAGGAGCCGGCGGCGCCGACACTGGGATATTCGCGCGCGCCCGCGATGCGGCGTTGCGCGCGGCTCTGGAAGAGGCGCGCGGTGGCTGCCTTCACGTCCAAATTGGCGTCGGCGAGGCGGCTTTCCAGCAGGGAGAGTTTGGGATCGTTGAACAGGGTCCACCAGTCCGCAGCGATCGGAGAGGCTTCGGGGCGACTGGGGGCAGTGGCGCGGTTCATCGGCGCGAAGGCAGCCGGTGACGCGACGGCGGGCCGGTGGAAGTCCGGTCCGACCATGCAGCCCGAAAGCGGCGTGGCGGCCAAGGCCAATGCTGTCGCACAGCGCAGGGCGGAGGCAGGGCGCCCCATCACCGTGCCGTCCTGATCAGCGCCGCGCCGCCGCGTGCCGTGACATCCACGGTCGGCACTACCGAGAGCCCGACATGCAGGCGGGACGCCGCCGCCTGCCCCGGATCGATGGTCAGCTTCACCGGCAAGCGTTGCACCACTTTGGTGAAATTACCGGTCGCATTTTCCGGAGCGATTGGCGCGAGCGCGAGGCCGGTGACCGGCGCGAGGCTATCCACATGCGCTTTCAAAGTCACGCCGGGCAGGCTGTCGACCCGGACCGTCGCGAGCTGGCCGAGGCGCATACCGGCCAGCTGGTTCTCCTGGAAATTCGCCACGACGTAGACCTTGTGCAGCGGCACCACAGCGAGCAGCGGCGTCCCCGCCTCGACGATCGCGCCGACCCGGACGGTGCGTTGACCGACCATGCCGTCGATCGGCGCGCGAATCTCTGTGTAAGAGAGGTTGAGACGGGCCTGATCCAGCGCCGCCTGCGCTCGTCCGAGTGCTCCTACTGCCTTGGCTCGGCCAGCCTGCAGCACACCGAGCTGCTGCTGTGTGGCGGCCAGCGCCGAGCGATCATGATCGCTGGTCGCCAGCCGCTCGGCCAGGGTGCTGTCAGCTTGCTGCTTGTCCTGCGTCGTGCCGGCGCCGCCTGCGGATAGGTTGCGGTAGCGCACGGCGTTGGCTTGGGCGAATGCTGCGGCCGCGCGGTCGGCGCGCAGCGTTGCCTGTGCCTGTGCGACCAAGGCAGGGTGACGCGCGATTTCAGCGTCGAAATTGGCGATCTCCGCCTTGGCGACTGCGACATCGGCCTCAGCGCTGGCTAGGGCAGCCCGGTAATCGCGATCGTCGATACGGGCCAGCAGTTGCCCGGCCCTAACCATCTGGTTGTCGTCGATGAGCAGGGAAACAATCTGGCCCGGCACCCGCGGCGCTACGGTTGTCGCATCCGCCCGCACATAGGCGTCGTCGGTCGACTGTCGGCCGGAGGGCGTGGCGAGGCGAGTGCCGCCAACCGCCATGCCGGCTATGACCAGCGCGGATGCTGTTAAGAGGACATGCTTTCGGGTCGGGCGATAGGCCATGATCGTTGCTTTCGTTAAGGCTTGGCCGGCGCCGTAGGGCGCGGCGGATAAATGCGGGTGGGGAGGATCGGGATCAGAAGGATCAGGCCAAAGCCGATCGCAGCCATCACGAGGTACAGGTCCGACGACGTCAGCACGATCGCTTGGGTGTGGATGCGCTCGGCCAGTTCGGCGAGCGCTCCGGTCTCGCGGCCATAGGGCTGGCCCAGCGTGCCCAGCCGGTCGACCAGCATCTCCGAATGGTAATGCTCGCGGATCGTGCCGACCCCTTCGACGATGCCGGTACCGAGCGCGGCGGCAAACCCCTTCGTCGTGTTGAACATCGCCGAGGCCCAAGGGCCTTCGACCGGCGGCAGACCGGTGGTGGCGAGCATGAGCAGCGGGATCACGGCCATCGGCTGGCCCATGATCTGGAGCATCTGGAGAAGGTAGAAATTCTCCCGCACCCAGTCGGCGGTGACGAAGCTGGCCAGCGTGCACGAGGTCGCGACCATCGTCAGTCCGATCGCCAGCACCCAGCGGCAATCGACCCGCTCGATGTTCAGGATCGCGGCGGTGAGCGGCAGAGCGACCAATTGTGGCAGCGCCACGATCAGCGCCAGCGGCGCGGTCTCGAGCGGGCGATAGCCGCGCACCTCGGCGAGATACTCACTAGGGATCACGATCACGCCCAGGAACACGACCAGCACGCCAGCCAGCGTGATGAGCGAGTGGGAGAAATTGCGGCGCGCCAGCATTTGCAATTTGAAGAACGGAAGGGGGTGGCTCCACTCGTTCACGAGGAACAACAGCAGGAGCAGCCCGCCGCCGCCCAGCAGCACGCAGATCAGTTCGGAATTCAGCCAGTCCAGCCGGTCGCCTTGTTCCAGACCGATCACGAGCATCACGATCGCCGGAAACCCGGTGACCAGGCCTACCCAGTTGAATGTCCGGAACCGTTCCAACCGCAATGGATCCTGCGGCAGGCCCCAGCCGATCGCGACCACGCTGATCAGACAGAGCGGCACCACCTGCCAGAATACCATCGGCCAGCCGACATAGTCGGTCCACAAGGCAGCAAGCGGTGTTCCCAGGCTGGGACCGAAGGTGGCGGTTAGTGCATAGCCGGCAAGGCCGTAGATCTTGATGTTGGCGGGCAGGTAGCGCAGCGCGACCGTCATCAGCATGGGTGGCAGACAGCCGCCCGCCAGTCCCTGCAATGTCCGCAGCACGTATAGTGTGGCAATGTCGGGCGCGAACGGGCACAGGAACGCGAGCACCGCGAAAACAAGCACCGCCCCGATGGTGAAGCGCCGCAGCGAGAAGGTGACCGAGCACCAGGGCGCGAACGCCATCGCGGCCACATTGGTCGCCTCATACAGTGCGGTCAGCCAGGTGCCCTCGTCGTGCCCGATTGCCAGCGCGCCGCGGACATCCATCAGCGCGACCTCCGTCACATGCTCGTTGAGCCCCGCGGTTAGCGATGCGAGCAGGACGCCGACCAACCCGGTCGCAAGCTTGGGACCGAAGGCCGGGAGAGCAGGCGGGGCCGGGGCGGCCGGCGTGGGGGCGGGGATGGTGGCGGCCGGTGTTGCCGCGATCACTGTCATGGCGCGCTTCTTCGACAAGAGACGGGATTAGATGGCATCATGGATCTCGGTGACCAGCGGAGGACGGAACCGATAACGGTGCGAGCGATTCTCAGAAATCGACGGAGGTGCACTCGACCAGTGCATCCTGTGCACTGGTCGAAGGATCACCCGTCGTCCCCCGTATCCGGACCTCAGCCCGAAGGCTCGTCGCGCCGCCACGTACAGCGAGCGTTACCTGATCGATTGCCGCGTCCAGCGCAGTGCGACTTATTCCGAGTGCAAGCAGACGGTCCATGAGTTCGCCCACGCGGTGGTCGCCGCGGCGCAAGGCGCTCGCCAGCAAGCGCAGCATGTCCAGCCGCTCGTTCGCAAGGGGAAGGACCCTTGGCGTTCCCGTGAGCCAAGCTAGCGTCGACAGGAGACGAATGAAGAAAGAAGGTGACGCTGCCAGGATTGACGACAGACTGTCTTCCCAGCCGGGTCGGAAGGCTTCGTCATATCCGATTCTCAGCGCCAATATTTCGAGTTCGGTCAGCGGCACGATCGCGCTAGAGCCCTGATTGCCCGACCCCGCCGTTCAAAGCTGGGCGGTTGGCGCAATTTGCCGGAGTGACGGCGTACAGAAGATGGGGAGCGCCTTTCACTGAAAGCGCCGGGGTTCATGACGGTTGCGGTCGATTTGCTTCGCCAGCATGAGAAGCGCGAGAACAAGCGCACCCGGCACAATCATCCGGTTAAATTCAGCTGCCAATACTGCCTGCAGTGTGCAGACCGATAGCACCGCCAGGCCGATCGTTAAGCCGATGCTCTGGCTGGATCGCCGAAGCAGCAGAACAGCCGCCGCCCACTGCATCGCGATGCTCGCTTCTTTCATGATCGCAGGACCGGTGACGGCGCCAAGACCATGGGCCATCAGGGCGACTGCCAGGAACCAAGCCCAGAGGCGCGTCCAGGCGATCCGTCTGGCCATATGTTAGCGAACCACGGGCAATGGAGCGGTGCGGGCCTTGGGGAACGGCCCGCACCGGGCAGCGATCGTGGGCCCTTGGGGGCGAGGGGACACCCAAAAGCGCTGCCAACTTTGACCAATTTTCGGTGAGTCTTGGAGAATGCGCGGTTCCGTGGCGTAAAACACCGGGATCTTAGCGATCGACATCCTCACCTCCTACGTCGGTTGAGAAGGTCGATATCCGCTCCCGAAGACGCTGGAAATCGACTGTCATGCACTGTTCCAATGCGCGTGGTGCACTGGCAGCAGCGCCGCGGGACGATCAAGAGTCTTTAGGCTAGCGCAGTGGACGCAAGCGCAACTTTGGCGGAGGAACCGGTAAATGCCTCTCGAATGCTATCGCGGATCAGCGCATGGAGAGACATCGAACCAGCTCGGCGTTGCGCCTGGCATCATGACTGGACAACCCCGGATGGAGTATCCCGACCTCAATCTGCTGATCGCGCTCGACGCCTTGCTCCAGGAAGAGAGCGTGGTGGGAGCCTCGCGCCGCATGGAACTGAGCCCGCCTGCCATGAGCCGGACACTCGCGCGGATTCGTCGGGTGTTTGACGATCCGATCCTGGTGCTGGCCGGACGTAAGATGGTCCCGACGCCCCGAGCGGAGGCGTTGCGCGATCCGGTTCACAGCCTGGTCAGCCAGGCGCTGGGATTGATGCAGGCCGAGCGCGAAAGTTCGATACGAAATCTCCTGCGCAGCTTCACCATCCGCGCCAACGACAGTTTCATCGTCGCCTTCGGCCCGGCGTTGGTCCGTCGCCTGAGCGATGCGGCACCCGGTGTCTCAGTCCGTTTCACGCCGGAAGTGGGGGAGGATGACGACGCCTTGCGAGAAGGCCAGGTCGATCTGTTCATCGGTGCCACGGAAGCGCTGGATCCGGAGGTGCGCGTGCAGACCTTGCTGAAGACCGCGATGGTTGCCGTCGCGTGCGAGACCCACGCACTGTTTGGCGATGCGATCACGCCGGAACGCTTCGTTGCCTATGACCACATCGTGGTCTCACGGCGGGGGCGGCTGAGCGGGCCGATCGACGTTGCTCTCTCCCATCTTAATCTGCGCCGTCGGGTCGCCTTGACCGCGCCTACCTTTTCCACCGCGCTTCTGCTGTTGGGCGGCAGTGATCTGGTCCTCCCGTTGCCCGATCTCTACCTGCTGGGCGATCACAGCGTTCCGGCCGGCCTTCGCGCTTTCCCGATTCCGTTGGACCTGCCGCCGGTCACGATACGGCAAGCCTGGCACCCCCGTTTCGAGACGGATTTCGCGCATCGCTGGCTGCGTGAGACGATCCGCGACCTTTGCCTGAAGGCGCGGCCGTCGGCGCAACTCGGTCCCTAGGGGCGCTGCGGGGCCTGGTCAGGTCAGCCGCCTTCTCAGCAGGACTCCGCCGACCGCGCAAAGCAGCATGAAGACGCCAGCGACCAGAAACGCGTCGCTATAGGAAAGGAGAAGCGCTTCGTGGTGAACGACCTTGTCCAAGAGGGACAGCGCCTCAGCACGGTACGGGGCAGCGTCACTTCCCTGTAGCGCGGCGTGACGATCTACCGCCTGGTGCCGCAACACCGCGACGAGCGCCACCATCCGTTCCTGGAACGCGACTGAGAAAGGCGTGATCGCTTCGCCGATCCGCTCGGCATGGAATTTCTCGCGCTCCACGACGAACTGACTCGCGAGTGCAATGCCGATGGCCCCGCCCACGTTTCGGACAGTGGAGAACAATGCCGATGCCGAGCCCAGCTCGGATTTTTCCAGCCCCTCCACCGCCATTACCCCCAGCGCAACGACGATGAACGACTGACCGATCCCGCGCACGATGAGCGAGGGGACGATGACGTTTGCGGCGGCGTCGCCGTCGAGGTGGATGTTCATCAGGCAGCCTGCCGCCATGATCACAAATCCTAGGATGATCACGGCGCGTACGCTGGTCCACCGCATCAGCCGCGGCGTCGCAAAGGACATGACGAACTGAATCAGGCCATAAGGAATCATCGTCAACCCGATCTGCTCGGCATTATAGCCGTGCGCTTCGGCGAAATAGTTGGGGACGAGGAACACCACGCCGAAAACCACCGCACCGAAGGTGAACTGCATCAGGCTCGCCAGCCCGAAATTGTACCGGGCCAACAGGCGCAGGTTGATGAAGGGGTCCCGTCGACGCAGCTCGATGGCGACAAAGGCGGCCAGACCCAGGATAGCGACGATCGCGGCATTTGTGATGAGCGGTGAAGCAAACCAGTCCTTGCGCTCCCCTTCCTCCAGCATGACCTGCAGTGCCGACAATCCCAGCGCCATGGCAATGATCCCGCCCCAGTCACCGTTGCGTAGCGTGCCGAACGCCGTGGGGGAACGTGGGGTCGACCAGCCGATCGCCGCCAGCAGCAACAGGCCGGGCGGAATTTGGAGATAGAAGATCCAGCGCCAACTATAGGCCTCGGTCAGCCAGCCGCCGAGCGAGGGGCCTGCCGCCTGCGCCACATTGTTGGCGACGGCGAACAGCGCCATGCCGAACGGATGCCGCGAAGGCGGCAGTTCCGAAACGATGATCTGAAAGGATAAGGGAATGAGGACGCCGCCGAACGCGCCTTGGAGCGCACGGGCGACGATCATCGTGCCGATATCAGGCGCCATCGAACACAGGATTGAGAACAGCACGAAGCCGCCGGTTCCGACCATTAGCACGCGCCGCATGGAGAACACCTGGACCAGCCAGCCGGTCATTGGGATGATGATGATCTCGGCCACTAGATAGGCGGTGGTGATCCACGATCCCTCCTCGAACGAAGCCCCCAGCGACCCACGCACGTCCGGTAGCGAGGCATTGGTCACATGGACATTCATCCCCGCCATGAAGCAGCCGACCACACCGCCCAGCACTGCAACCCAGGCACGCAGCGAGACGAAGTCTGCGCGCTCTTCCGGCTGTGCCTCCGCGCTCATGGCCGCGCGCTGCGCGTGTCGACGACGGTTTCCACCGACATGCCCGGTCGCAGCCCAGCCGCACGCGCCTGCCCCGGATCGAGCGTGATCCGAAGCGGCAGACGCTGCACGATCTTGGTGAAATTGCCCGTGGCATTGTCAGGCGGCAGCAGCGCAAACTGCGCGCCCGTTGCCGGCGCGAAACCGTCGACCCTGCCGTGAAGCGCCGCGCCGCCAAACGCGTCGATCCGGATGCTGACGGGTTGACCGGGCCGGATGCGCTCGGCCTGCGTTTCCTTGTAGTTCGCAACGACATAGGGTCGCATCGGCACGACTGCCATGAGCGGCGTGCCGATATCAGCATATTGGCCGACCCGCGCCACGCGCTGCCCGACCTGGCCGTCCACAGGAGCCCGGATGACGGTTCTCGCCAGATCGAGCTGCGCGGCATCGCGGGCCGCCTGCGCCTGGCGCACCATGCCCAGCGCCTTGTCGAGATCGGCCATGGCTGCTTGGCGCCGCATTGCCAGCACCGGCAAGAGAGCACGGGAGGCCGCGAGGCCGGCGCGAGCTTCGGCGGCGCCGGCGCGAGAGCGCTGTGCTGCGGCCGCGGCCGCCTCAAGCGTCTGGTCGCTTCCAACCTCCTGTCGTACGAGGATCGTCTGCCGTCGGTACTCCAGATCGTTGAAACGTGCGTCCGCAGCGCGCGACGCGATGGTGGCCTTGCCTTGCGCGATCACGCTCTGCTGTTGGGCTGCCTCGGCTTCGATCCCGGCGATATGCGCGCGCTGCGCCTTCATCTCGGCGTTTGCTGCGGTGATGGCCGCCTCAGCCTGCGCCAGTTTCAGTCGGTAATCCCGGTCTTCGATCCGCGCGAGGACTGCACCGGCGCGAACATGCTGATTGTCGGCCACCTCGACCGCGACAATGGTTCCGCCAACGCGCGCCGAGATGGTGACCGTATCGGCACGGACATAGGCATTATCGGTTTCGACCATGAAGCGGCCGATTATCCACCAGTGGAGGCCATAGGCGCTGCAGGCGATCAACGAAGCGGCAGCGGCTCCAAGCGTGAGTGCGCGCTTGGGGGCGAAGCGTCGGGCAGAAGGTGCGCGGACTGGAACGGTACTATCGGTCATGACGCGATCACTTGCTGGAGAGAAACGGTGTGTCGGCGAGCGACGATCGGTCGGGAGTCGGCATGCGAACAGCGGGGGCGTTCTCCCAACCGCCGCCCAGGGCTTTGAAGAGCGCGACCTGCGCACGCGCGATGTCACTGTCTGCCTGGGCGGCTGCCGATTGCGCCTCGATCGCCGCTCGTTCTGCCTCCAGTGCCTCCAGCGCGGTAGCCGCGCCGGCGGCACGTTGAAGCTCCATAAGTCGTTCGGCACGCAGACTGCGTTCTACTGCCGTTCGCAGATCATCCTGGCGGCGCAGAAGCGCGGCATAGTCCGTCGCACGCTGGCGGATCTCCTTGAGCGCTGCGAGGATGACCCCGTCAAAAGCGGCGAGCGCGGCAGCCTCGTCGGCCCTCGCGGCGCGCAGCCTTGCGCGCGCGGCATTGCTGTTGGGGAAGCTCCAGCTCAAGAGCGGGCCGACGCGCCAGACCTGGTTGATCCGGTCCCCAAGCCCACCGGGCGTGGGCGAGGAATCGGCAACCATGCCGCCGATCACGATGCGAGGGTAGAGATCCGCCACGGCGACGCCGATACGCGCGGTGCTGGCCGTGAGCTTTTGCTCAGCTGCCCGTACGTCAGGGCGACGGCGCAGCAGCGCAGCGCCGTCTCCCATCGGGCCGATAGCGGTGATTATCGGCAATTGACGGCACGCGGTCGCCGCGGAGGGAACGTCGGTCGGAGATCGGCCTGCCAGGACAGCCAGTTCCGCGAGTGCATCCTGCCGCCCAGCATCGAGCATTGGGATCGCCGCACGCGTCTGGGCCACCAGCGTATCCGCTCGCAGGACGTCTGCAGGAGTGGCGCTGCCAACCGCCCGAAGCCGCTGGAGGAGCTCGCGTCCACGCTCGGCCAGGGCCAGTGATTGCCGGGCAACATCTCCTCGGCGGGCGAAACCGCACGCGTCGAGCCACGCGCCTGTGACTCCCGCCGCGACCACAACCCGGACTTCGTCTTCCAGCGCGGCGGACATGCGCGCATCAGCTCGCGCTGCCCGGACGGTCGATCGCAGGCGCCCGAACAGGTCCGGCTCCCAGGCAAGATCGGCACCCAGATCAAAGCGCCCTCCCGTGCGGATGGCACTGCCATCATTCCCGGCGGCGGCGATCTGGTCCTGTAACGTGCTGCCATAGCCGGCGCCTGTCGAGATGGCGGTTTGCGGCAGGGTATCCGCGCGGGCCTGTCCCAGTATCGCCTGCGCCCTCAGCAGATTGGCTTCCGCCGCGCGTAGATCACGATTGTTGGTCAGCGCCTCCTCCACCAGCGCATCGAGCGCCGGTTCTCGATACAGATGCCACCATTGCGGCGGAGGCGCCTTCCCTTCCGTCTCTTCGACGCTTGTCGTGGAAGAGGGCACGGCAACGGTCGTGCGCGGCGGGACAGATGGTGCCGTGGCACACCCACTCGCCAGCGACGACGAAAGCATCGCGGCCAGGACGCCGAGCGGGAGGTGTTCGCGCTTGAAATGCTGACTTCGCATGGCTGCGATCGTTACGGTTTCAACCGCTGGCTATCTCCCGAGCATTGGACAACAATCGTCGCAATATGGACATGATTCGTACTCTGGAAGATTGTGAGGGCGCGCTGCGACCTGTGGCGGCGCTGGCAAGCGACCATCCCGATGGCGAGCATGTCGCGCCGCACAGCCATCCACGAGCGCAGCTGATCCACACGCTCGGCGGCGTGATGACGGTGACGAGCCGGGAGGGAAGCTGGATTGTGCCGTCCGGTCGGGCGGTATGGATGCCCCCGCATGAGTCCCATTCGATCCGGATCGCCGGCGATGTTTCAATGCGCACCGTGTTCGTGCGGCGGGATGCCCGAGCCGGCCTGCCACAAACCAGCGAGGTGATCGAGGTCTCGCCGTTTCTTCGGGAAGCTATCGTAGCGGCTACCAGCATTCCGTTGGAATATGCACCGGGCAGCCGGGATGAACGGGTGATGGAGCTGATCCTAGACGAGATCGAGGCCGCGCCAAGACTGTACCTGCATGTCGACATGCCGCGCGATCCACGGCTGCTCCGCCTCTGCGAACGGGTGATTGGCGATCCGTCGACGCCCTGCACGCTGGAGGGGTTGGCGGCGGAAATCCATGTCAGCGGAAGGACACTCGCACGATTGTTCCATCGCGAGCTGGGAATGAGCTTTGGCCAATGGCTGCGGCGCACACGTCTGCTGCTCAGCATCCCCCGCCTGGCGGCCGGCGCATCGGTTCTCGAGGTGGCGTTGGAGCACGGGTATGACAGCCCCAGCGCGTTCGCGGCGATGTTTCGACGAACGCTCGGCGTGGCGCCGACAGTCTATCTGTCACGCCATCGCGGCTGATCCAGGGTCAATCCTGCCGAATGTCCGCGACGATGCCGCCCGTGATCGTCACCAGCCTGCCCGGGGTCGTCTGAAACGCGTGCGTGGGGGAGCCGGCTGCGGCCCACAGAATCTCATACGGCAATAGAGTCTGATCGATGACGATTGTCGTCGAAGCGCGATGGCCGACCGGCGAGACGCCGCCCACGGTGAATCCGGTATTGGCTTCGACCCACGCGGCATCCGCGGGTTTGACAGCACGCCCGAGCACGGCGGACACCTTTGCCCGATCGATCCGGTTCGTGCCGGACGCGATCACCAGCACGACCTCGTCTCCCGCACGAAAGACGATCGACTTTGCGATCTGCGCGATCGAGCACCCGACAGCTGCCGCCGCGTCCGCAGCACTGTGCGTACCTGCGGGGAACTCCGCGATGCTGTCTTCATGATCTGCCGCCGACAAGGCCTGCCTTACGCGATCAACAGCCTTCATGATCGTCTCCTTTCTTCGCTGGCGCGTATTTTAGCTCGCTCGTGCCGGGCATGCGCGTTCGAGGCGGACAACGATCGACGTAAAACGGACACTAGCCTTGGATCAAATTCGCCCCGAGGAAGTCCACCTCGGTTGTCGTGGGGCTCGATAGTGTCCGTTCGCATGTCCATTCGATACGATGCGTGCCGTCAGTAGCTGACATCGACCGGAGTCGATCCCTGTACGCCGGACGCGAAGGACCAATCGTCGAAAGTCGAGTTGGCAAGGATGATCATTACGTCCTCAGGCCGGATGCCGGGCGCCTCGGCGAGGCGCGCGACCAGCTGCTGGAAGAAGCGGGCACGCATTTCGGTTGTGCGTGTTCGACCTGTCGTGATGTGGAAGACGATGAAGTCGTCTGAACGCGGGCCACCGCGATACTGGCGATCAAAGATCAACTCCTCGGGTTGCAGCTGATGGAAGGCAACAAAGCGATCGGTTTCCGGCACGTCGAAGCTTTCGACTAGCGAACGATCGAGGCTTTCTGCGATTGCCTGAAGGTAAGCGGGAGATTTGCCGGCTAGGAGCGTGATGCGGGTGAAGGGCATGGAAGGAATCCTCAAGCGTTGACAACCCACATCCTGTCGGGGCACCCCGATCCTGAAAATCAGATTATTCGGGATCAACGATCCTGCTTAACAGGATAGTGTTATGCGTCTCACCAATCTCGACATGGACGCGCTCCGCAGCTTCGTCACTGGCACGGACGCCGGCTCGTTCGCTCGCGCCGCCGATCGGCTAGGGCGATCGACATCGGCCGTGAGCGCGCAGCTGAAGAAGCTGGAGGAGCAGGCCGGCGTCGCGATCATGCGTCGGTCCGGGCGAGGGCTCGCGTTGACTGAGAGCGGCGAGGCGTTGCTGTCCTATGCGCGCCGCCTTCTCTCGCTGAACGACGAGGCAATTGGAGCAGTGCGCGGGGTTGAGCTTGAAGGGTGGATCAGGCTCGGCCTCCAGGCGGACTTCGGCGAGACGGTCTTGCCGCAGGTGCTCGGGCGCTTTGCGCGCGCTCACCCCAAAGTTCGGATCGAAGGCCACACCGCCCGCAACCGCGAGCTTGCCGATCGGGTGGCGACTGGACAACTCGACCTCGCGCTCGCCTGGGACGATGGCCGTGCGGACGGCGAGCGCATTGCGTCGATCCCAATCGCCTGGCTCGGCGCAGCAAGCAGTGAGTTCGGCTGGCAGGTCCGTGCGGACGAGCCGCTGCCGCTCGTCTCGCTTGAAGCGCCCTGTATTCTACGCTCGCTCGCCTGTGATCATCTCGACAAGGCAGGGATTGCTTGGCGGATCGCCTTTGTCAGCGCGAGTCTCAGCGGATTGTGGGCGGCGACGGCGGCGGGCCTCGGTGTGGCGCTGCGCACCCCGGTCGGGCTTCCGATAACGATTCGCACGCTCGACCCAATAGCAGAAAACCTGCCAGTCATGCCCTCTCTCGCGCTGATGCTATTTCGCTCCTGCGAGCCGGCCAATCCGCTCGCAGACCATCTTGCGGCCATCATCCGTGATGCGCTCAGCCAGACACTACCGGCGGAATGGCTGGCGCGAAGCGACGGATAGGCACGCGGCGGAGACCATGCGGTCCATCTGCATGTGACCGAAACGCCAGATGAAAGGAACCAAGCTGTGACGAGCCAGGCCGCCGTGACGGTGGGTGGATGCCATTGCAGCGGGGTGCGCGTATCCGACCACTACCGGGCTGGGCACGTCAGCGGCTGTAGGAGCCAATTCAAACAAGCATTCGTCCCTCCGCCGCCTTGACTGCGCGCCCTCCAATTTTAATCGACAGTCTGCCACCTTGCTCGGTCGCAGAGATATAGAGCTTGCTTGGCCGGTGCATTTTGACGCCCTGACGGCTCATCATTCGGCCAGCTTGCGCGAGGGGCACGATGCCACGGGTAACGAGATAGGCTCCCAGCGGGCCGGTGGCATTGCCAGTCGCCGCGTCCTCAGTCACGCCGAAGCCCAGCATGCGGCTATAGGCGGTGGCGTCGTCGCCGGCGGGTTCCAGCGAGAAGATCAGCACGCCGCGCCGGATCAACCCGGCCTTGTCGAGCAGAGTCCCCATAGCACCGCGATCGAGCTGTGCGCGGTCCACCGTCGCGCGGGTCTTGACCGGAACCATCAGGAACGGCGCACCACACGAGACCTGCTGGATCGGCAAATCGGCCAGATCTTCCGCTTTGAGCCCCATGGCCGCAGCAGCCGCAGTGCGATCGTCGATGACGCCATCGAGCTTGGGTGGTTGCTGCTGCATCCAGGCAAAGGCCAAACGTTTCTCATGCCATTCCAGATCGATCTGCGTTGGCCCGACGCCCAGTTGCAGGATGATCGAGCGGCGGCCCGGCGCGATCAGTCCGCGCTCTGCTAGCGAAAACACCGTGCCGATGGTAGGATGGCCTGCGATGGGAATTTCCGCGCCGCTGTTCATTGCGAAGAAGCGCACCTCGAAATCGCACCCCGGCTTGGAAGCGGGGAAGACGAAAGTGCATTCCGAATAATTGATTTCGCGCGTCATCGCCATCATCATCTCGGGAGAGAGCCCCTCGGGCGCGGTGAAGACCGCCACCGGATTGCCGCTGAGCGGCGTGTCTGTGAACACGTCATAAACCTCATACGGGCGCCCGCCCGAACGCGCAGCATCGGCTGTCCCGCCGCCCGCCATGACGGCCATGGCTGTGCTTGCCCCTGTCAGCACAGTACGCCTTTGTACCTCCATGATATGATCACCTCGCTGATTTGCTTGAATTAGGCTGATGGACGCCAGGCAACATGCGTCGTTTGCGCGAGACATTGTTCCAGGGAGGCGGTCTGGCCGGGGCAGGGTGCTTCCTAACTGGAAAGCGCGCGCCCCAGATCGGGCACGAGACGAGCTTCTCTCTGTCGCCGGGATCCCCCATAGATCACCAGACGTCGTGGAAGTGATGCAAGGGGCCATGTCCTTTGCCAACGTCCAGTCTGCCGCTGCACGCCAAGGCCCGGTGGACGAAACTTTTGGCCTGGCGCGCGCTGTCTTCGACGGAAAGGGACGGCAGCAACGCTGCGATAGCGGCTGAGAGCGTGCATCCCGTGCCATGGTCGTTGTTGGTTGTGATACGATCTGCCTTGAGCTCAAGGATCTCGCCTGCCCCTACGAGTAGGTCGGTACTCGTCGCATCGCGGCCCATGTGACCGCCTTTGAGCAAAACCCACTGCGAGCCGAGCCGATGGAGATCGACGATCCTTTCGCGCATTTCCGCATGCGTCCATTCCGGCTCGAGGCCCAGCAAGACACCAGCTTCGGGAAGGTTGGGCGTGATGACTGTCGAGAGCGGTACGAGCTCCGACAGGATAGCGGCGACAGCGTCGGCTTGGAGGAGATGATCTCCGCTCTTTGCGACCATAACCGGGTCGAGCACGATATTGGTTGCACCATGGTGACGGAGGCGAGCAGCGACGGCTTGGGCGATCCGTGCCGTGGCGACCATGCCGATCTTCACCGCATCGACGCGGACGTCGTCGAACACCGCGTCGATCTGATCGGCGACAAATTCTGGTTCAAGCGACACGAATGAACGGACACCCCGGGTATTCTGGGCGACAACCGCCGTGATCGCGGACATTGCATAGGCGCCCAGAGCGCTGAAGGTCTTGATATCGGCCTGGATGCCGGCCCCGCCCGTCGGGTCGGTGCCGGCAATGGTAAGGACATTGGCGATCATAGGCCGGTGGCCGCGCGAGCGTTCAGGCCGGCGCGCATCATTGGTTCGGACCATTCTCGCTATTGTCGGGTGCGGCTTTGCGTGACGACAAATACCGCTTGAGGGCTTCCAGCCTCTCGAGGTCCTCATAGGAATCCAGCTCGCAGGCAAGAAGCGTTTTCCCACCAAGTGCCGGCCCTTCGCGCGCGATCAACGAGATCAGTCCAAGCTCTTTCCTGATCTGGAGCTTGTCCGGTAGCCGACGGGAGAATCCGAGCGTTGACGCACCCAGCAGATCACTCGTCTCGCGCTGGAGGTTATACTTGGCGGCAAGTTGAGCGGCGGCATGGCCTTCAACCAAAACGCCAATGGACGCCCCGGAGAAAACAACCGCCTGGGTCACGAAACCATCCCGCTCGATTGGCTTGGGAAGGTGATAGACGGCCGCACCCATCATCGACATGTCCGGCTTGGTGAACTTTTCCACGGCATCAGACACCCGTGTCGCAATGTCTGAGGAATAGGGCGGCTCGCAGAGGGCGGCACCAAAAATATCTACCTCGGCCTGTGCCGACGCCGTGCCGGGCGCAAGAAGAAGGGCGGTCGCGGCAAGAGCGGCCGAACGGACGATGTAAAGTCGTATGGTCATACTTTCAGTGCTCGCAAGCTGACGGTTCAAGAGCAATTTGCAGTTCGGCATTGCGCGCTTGGGCGGCAGCAAACCGGACGGCAGCGATATGAGCTGCCGTGCGTCAATCGATCCATTCGCCGCGGAATACCGGCTCGACCGGCCCGATCAGGTGGACGCCGTCGGTTCCGTTCCACGATACGCCGAGAACGCCGCCGTCACACTGAACCTCGACAGTCTCCGCCAAGAGGCCGCGGCGGATACCGTTGACGACGGCGGCGCAGGAGCAGGACCCTGAGCCAGGCGAAATGCCGGCGCCGCGTTCCCAGATGCGCAGCCGGATGCGGTCACGCGCGAGGATCTGCACAAAGTGGACATTCGTCTTCTCGGGAAACAGTGGGTCGGTTTCGACCGCTCGGCCCCTTGTCTCGACATCGACCTGCTCGGCGTCCTCGACGAAGAAAGTGCAGTGCGGATTGCCCATGCTGCACGCGGCAGGATCGCCGACGAGCGGGAGAATTTCGGTTTCCATCCGGGTTGCTAACGGGATTTCGGACCAATGGACGAGGGGAGCGCCCATATCGACGGCGATCTGCGCCTTATCGTGCCGGGTGCAGTGCAGGATACCCCTGCTTGTCCGGACGGTGACGACATCGCCGCCGCTCTCCTCCATCAGCTTGAGCGCGACACCGCGCGTCGCGCTGCCGCAGGCATCGAGCGGCGTCCCGTCGGCGTTCCAGAAGAGCAGCCGGGCGGTGGCATCATCGCACTGAGACAGGGCAGCGAGTTGATTGAAACCGACGCCGCGCTGGCGATCGCCCATGCGGCGAATGAGTTCCGGGGGCAGGGGAACGTCGCGATGCCGCAAATCGACGACGATGAAATCGTCGCCGTTCGCGTGCATCTTCTCGAAGGCAATCATGATTGTTCCAGCTCGCGCCGAAGTCCCAGGCCTTCAACCACGATGCGGTGATGCTCCACGTGATCGGGCTTCTCGAGAAGGAAGCGATCATCCTCGGGATAGTAACGCGCACGCTCGACGTCATCGCCGGCGAATGCCCGGATGGATTCCATCGACCGCCACCAGCTCAACGTCGAGACTTCGGTGAATCCGTCGCCGCAATCGCGCAGCAGCATCTCGCAACCGAGATTGCCCGGCGTGCCGAGATAATCCTCGACCCCAGTGCCGCGGATGTAGCTGACATACGCCTCTTGGTCCTCGGTCCTGATGCGGGAGGACCAGCGCCGCAGGATCAGGGGCTCAGTTTCCGACATCGATCATCTCCCTAGCTCGCGATCAACCAAATGTGCTATAACCGACTCGAACGCTCTTACAGGTTAGAATATGATCGAAACACGCGCAATCCGGTTTGGCGGCCAGGACACGCCAGAGGGCTTCCAGTTCGAGCTGAGTGGGGGCGCGTTGGCTTTGGATTTTGCGAACACCCTCGACGAGCGCCCTCGTGGCGGTCTCGAGAGGATTGCCGACTATCCGGTGCTGGTCTTGTGGTCCGTGCAGAGCGGCTTGCTCACGGAAGGCGAGCGCGCGACCCTGTTGGCCGCCGCTCAGCAAGAGCCCGCTGCGGCGGCGGCTGTGCACGGCGAGGCGCTCGCTCTGCGCGAGCTGATCTTCGCGACGGTCAAGGCGACGATCGCCTCCGACGGATTGAGCGACGAGCAGGTCCTTTGCTGGAACGATTGGCTCAAGCGTGTGCAGGCCAGCCGCCGCCTTTCGTGGGGAGGAAGGGGCCTCGCGTGGCAGCAGGCTGACATAGACGCCGCTTTGGACGGCATCCTCCTCCACGTCGCCGATGCAGCAATCCAGCTGTTCCTCGATCCCGACGCACGCAGCCGTCTGCGCCTGTGCGCATCCGACGATTGCGACTGGGCCTTCCTCGATCGAAGCCGACGTCAGAACCGGGTCTGGTGCGACATGACGGTGTGCGGCAATCGCGCAAAGGCAGCGCGCCATTACCGACGAAAGGTGGGGATATCCGAAAGCTGACGTCGCCGCCCGCATGACGCGGGACATGATCCGATCATATGAGGGACCAGCGACTCCCATGGTGAAGTGAATGACGTGACCCTGGACACATCTTCCACGGATATTGCGCCGCCAGCGGACTTCCGGTTTGAGATCAATCGAACCCTGGCGTTCCCGCTCACGGATCAGATCTGCGCCGCCATCCGGACTGCGATCCGGCAAGGGGCACTCGCTCCCGGTGCGCGGCTCCCATCCTGGCAGGACCTCTCCGCGCAGCTCGGCGTGGCACGCGGGACAGTACGCGCGGCCTATTATCGCCTCACGGACGAAGGCCTGGTCGCCTCTTCGGGGGCGGCCGGGACCCATGTCGCCGATTCCCCAACGCAAGCGCCTTCCGCCGCGGCGGACCGGTTTACCGACCTGCGTTCCACGCTCGATCTCTTCGGCGCAGGGCCGCCCGGTATCTTTCAGATGGGCGTGCCTGCCCATGATGCCTTCCCGGCAAAGCTCTGGGCGCGTCTCCATCGTCGGGCGGCCGATGCCGGCGCGTTGCGCACGCGCTATCTCGATCCGCGCGGGATGGACGCGTTGCGCCACCAGATCGCCGCCCATCTTGCGCTGGCGCGCGGGCTGCAATGCACGCCGGGGCAGGTCTTCATCACCACCAGTTTCCGAGGTGCTCTTGGGCTGGTGCTGCAGGCTCTCCCTTCCGGGCGGCGGCGCGCCTGGGTGGAGGACCCTGGCTATCCCGTCTCGCGCCACGGCCTGGAACTGGCTGGCTTTTCCCCTGTCCCCATCGCCGTGGACGGGCAGGGCCTCGATGTGGATCTGGGCATCGCGCTGGCCCGGGACTCCGGGCTGGCGGTCGTGACGCCGGGACAGCAGGCGCCGCTCGGCCACACCCTGTCCCCGCAGCGAAGGCAGGCACTGCTTGCCTGGGCAAGGGAAAGCGAGGCCTGGATCATCGAGGATGATTACCTCAGCGAACTTCACCTCGACGGTCGGGCGACTTCGGCGCTCGCGGCCAGCGATCCCGATGGCCGGGTGATCCATATCGGGACCTTCAGCAAGACGATCAGCCCGTCGCTTGGCATCGGTTTCCTCGTTGCCCCGGAAGCGTTGATCGCGCCATTGATGCGGGTGGCGACCTATCTCGCGCCACCGCCCAATTATGCTGCGCAGGCGGCCTTGGCCGAATTCCTCGCGGATGGACATTATCTGCGCCATCTGCGGCGTATGAAGCTGCTCTACCGAAAGCGCCGCGATGCGGTGCTCGATTACCTGCAGGCCGCTGGCAGCGCCAGGGCAGCGGGGCTGGCGGTTCATGTGCCGCTTGCGCGCGAGGCGGACGATGTGCGGCTCGTGGGGCGCTTGCGGGAGGAAGGCTTCGCGCCAACGGCGCTGTCGCAATGGTATGCCTCGCAGGCGCCTGAGAAAGGATTGGTCATCGGCATCACCAACGCGGCTCCCGAGACACTGCCGGGCGATGCCGCACGCCTGCTGAACCTGATCAGGGACGACGTCAGGCCGCCGCAATGTCGAGGAGCGTAGCACGCGCAACCCGCTACGCCTCCATGTGACCCAGGATGTCGTCGACCCGATCGAGAAGCGCATGGGTCTGCTGCTCCAGGTCGCTCGCTCTGGCTCTGGCTGTGTGCTGCAGCGGCAGGAAGTGAACGGAGCGGAGGCCGATGCAGCCCAGCGCCGCCGAGAGATAGGGCGTCAGAAAGTCCGGCTGCGCTGCACCTTCACCATGAAAGTAGCCGCCCGACGCGATGGCCACGAAGACCGGCTTGTCACAGAGCAGTGCGACCTTGCCGTTCGCGCCCGGTGCGAAGGTGTGAAAGGGGCGGACAACAAGGTCGATCCAGGCTTTCAGCGCGGCGGGCACGGTGAAGTTATGCATCGGGGTGCCGATTACCAGCATGTCTGCTGCCACCAGCTCGGCAATCGCCGCGGCCGAGCGATCCAGCGCGGGCGAAGAAAAGCCGGTTTCTGCCTGCCCCGCGACGAGCGCAGAAGCATAGGGTCCGTCGATCCCGTCAGGGGGCGCCGCGCCCAAATCGCGCAGGCTATGGGTCGCACCTGGTCGGGCTGCGATGAGGCGCTGCGCGATGGCAGTGCTCAACGCTGCGCTGTGGGACTCGGCACCGCGCGGGCTGCAGGTGAGATGCAGGATTTTGGTCATGCCGGTGTGCCAATCGGCTTGATGAAGCCGGCGATCCGTTCTTCCATCCCTTCGCGCGTGTAGAAGCGTCGCGCCCCCAGATTTGCCATCGCCGTATCGAGGACGAGACGCTCGCAGCCCTCGGTCTCGGCGATCCGCTCGAGTTCGCGCAGCAAAAGTCTGCCCAGACCCTTTCCGCGCGCGCTGTCCAGGGTCACCAGATCGTTGACGAACAGGAAGCGGCCGTGGACGAGATTGGTCGAGATCCGATAGCCCGCGACAGCGGCATCCCGCCCGCCGTTGCGGCAGACGAGAACCTGGTAGCCCTCAGGGCGCATCGCCTCTGCTTGCGCGTGCCAGTCGTCCGCTGACTGCAGCTTGGGACGGAGTTGCCGGATCACATCGAAGCATGCGGCGAAATCGGCAGGAGTTTCGGCATGGTGGAACGCTGCCACCTCGGTAGAGGACAGTGTCATTTGGTCTCCGCGGGATTGCGTGTGGCGCTTCTTTTTCCGGACAGGGAAGGCCAGGGGAAGAACCAAGAAACCGTAATCGCGCTGACCCATGACCGGCAGGCCCCGGCCCGCCGTCAGGGCATCGATGCATGCAACGGTAAACTCGATCGCACCGGTCGCGACGGCGCGAACGAACCGTGGGAAAAGGACGCGTGAGCGGGGCGGTGTGCGCAACCCGGGGGCCGGGCGCGCGGCGGCAATTCAGAGGTTCTGAGCGGGCACCGAATGTCTTCTCGCCGCACGTTCTGCCTCGCCGCGCGCGAGCCGCCATTGCATGGCATCGTCCGCTGCCGGGCCGGCTGCGATTCGCAACCTCGGCTGGGCAAGCGGGGCACCCGTCGCTGCATCGACCACCGCCAGCTTCAACTTGGCACCCGTATCCGCGTCAAGAAACTGCAGCGGCGCGGCGGCGGCTTCCCGCGCGCGCCAAGCGTCGCCGATCTGTACCATCGCCTGCAGAAGGAGCGCGAGATCCCGGCCCTTGGCTGTGGGGATATAATCGTAGCGGTCGGGGCGGTGCTGATACTGCCGCCGCTCGATCAATCCCGCCTCCTGCAGGCCTCGAAGCCGGTCGGAAAGCGTTGCGTTCGTGATGCCCGTGGAGTGCTGGAGATCGTCGTATCGGGTCAGGCCCAGCAGCAGATCGCGCATCACGAGGACGCCCCAGCGATCGCCAAGCGCTCCCATCACCTCGGCCATGGAACAGGCCATTCCTTCGAAGCCCTTCGAACGCATCGTCATCCCCGTTGCACGGCAACTCTGATAATCAGAGTTGACTAGCTCCTATTATGAGAGTTACGACGTGGACATCAATGGCGGAGACGAAGATGCCGACAGTTTCTCGAATTTTCGTGATCGGGGCGACTGGGGCGCAAGGTGCGCACGTGGTCCGCGGGCTGGTCGAAGATGGTCGATATGAGGTACTCGCCCTGACCCGCGACGCAAAGTCGACGAGGGCCCGGGAGCTGGCGGCGCTGGGGAACGTGTCCTTCCTCGAAGGTACATTCGCGGACGAAGCGATCCTGCGCGAGGGCATGCGTGCTTGCGACGGCGCATTCGTCAACATCGACGGCTTCAATACCGGCGAAAAGACCGAAATCTATTGGGCGATGCGCGCCTATGAGATCGCACTGGAGGAAGGGGTTCGGTTCTTCGTCTACGGCAATCTCGATTATACCTTGAAGAAAGCCGGCTATCGCTCGCAATTCCGCACCGGCCATTATGACGGCAAGGGCCGGGTCGGCGAGTGGATCCTTCAGCAGAACGGATCGAACGGCGATCGGATGGGCGCCGCACTGTTTACCAGCGGCCCGTATATCGAGATGGCGTTTTCGGGGCAGACACCCATGACGCCCCGTATCGAAGACGGCGTGGTGACATGGCGTGTACCGCTTGGCGACGGGGCTGTGGTCCATGTCGCGCTCGAGGACTGCGCTGACTATGTGCGATGGTTGTTCGACCATCAGGAGCGCGCCAACGGCATGGATCTCGAAGTCGCGATCGAACATGTCCGCTACGCCGATCTGGCGGCCGCGTTCGAGCGGGTGACCGGGCACCCCGCACGCTATGTCGATACGGACCTCGACAGCTATTTCGCGCCCATCAATGCAGTCGCCGACCGGCCCGCCGGCTACAACGCCGATCCGAACGACAAGAGCACGATGAGCTTCCGCGACAATTTCAGTGGTTTCTGGAATCAGTGGAAATACGGGATCATCACCCGAGACTACGGGCTGCTGGATGAGATCCATCCCAAGAGGATCCGCAGCGCCGAGGAGTGGCTCCGTCGCGAAGAGCGCCGCGCCCAGGATACCGGTGGTCCGACTTTATGGGAGCGCATCCAACCGGACGCTATCAACCGCCGGCCTGTGCTGAAAATGAGCGAGGACGGGCGGCGCGGCGCGCTCTGACATCGCCGCATCGGCTCCCCTGATGCGTTCGCCTGTGCGGGACGCTCGCAGCTTTTGGTAAAGCCTCGCCCCGCCTGCCATCGCAGTTGGGGCAGCTTTCCATGCCGCTATGCGCCCAGCGCTGCGGCCTGACGCGCAATATCGGCAACGCCGAAACTCATCGCGAGCGCAGTGCCGCTTAGATCCGCCAGCGGGTGCCAGGCGGCTTCGAGCGCATCGTCGCCCGCCACCGGCGAACCGGCGATCCAGCGACACAACACCGCGATGAGGACATAGTGGTGACGGATCGTCCCATCTGGGCCCCGATCGAGGACGTCGACGCAGTTGAACACCGGGCCTGCCTCTGCCTGGATGCCGGTCTCCTCGAACAGCTCGCGAACGGCGGCTTGCGCGATCGTCTCACCATGGTCGATCTTGCCGCCGGGAAAGCCCCACAAGCCGGCGTCCGGCGGATTGGCCCGGCGGACCAGCAGCACGCATTCGTCCCTGATAACGGCGGCGATCGTGGCCGGCACAGGTCTGCGAACGGGTGATGTGGTGATCATGCTCGGATGTACATTATGTCACCGTCTCAATGTACGGCAGGCTTACGCCGGATCGCTTTGGTCGGTCGGGATGAACCGCAAGGTGCCGGCACGCCGCGTGACTCCGCCATTGTCACGAGAGTGGTGCACTCCGTCGACGACCGGCACTTCGGCGAAGTCGAAGGGGCTTATCCCGTCCAGGCAGGCCACGTTGACGCCGTACTGGTTCGGATTGGATCGGCGCTGGTGGTGTGTGTAGATCCCGCAGCGCGAGCAGAAGAAATGCTGCGCCGTTCGCGTGTTGAAGCGGTAGCTGGTGAGCATCTCTTCGCCCTGGAGGAGGCGGATTCCGCCCAGTTCGGCCGAGACCGCGACCGCGCCGCGCATTCGGCAATAGGAGCATGTGCAGCGACGGATCGTGTTGAAGCCATCGCTCAACTTGGCTTCGAACCGCACCGATCCGCAATGGCATCCACCAAGGATGGTGTTGACTGCTTCCGTCATAGGCGGGTTCCCTTGCGACAATACCAGATTGCAGGAGTAGCGGTTTGGCGCCGGACGGCCAGCCTCAAGAAATCTGATTTCGACTGTACCATCGCCTTGAGAGCTGCCGGTACCACGACGATGGTACAGGCAAAGCTGACGGTCTTGGTGCTTCCCAGGCGCAGCGTTGCGCGGCACCTGATGCGCAGATCATCAAGGAGGGCGCGATGCCTAACACTATCTTCCTGGCGGGTGCCGCCGGCGTTATCGGGCAGCGATTGGTTCCATTGTTGCTGCAGCAAGGGCACACGGTTTTCGGTACGACGCGCTCGGCGAAGCGTGCGGCCGACCTCGAGGCGGCGGGCGCTCGGCCGGTGATCGTCGACGTATTCGATGCCGATGCCCTGGCGCGCGCGGTGGCAAGTGCTGCGCCCGCCGTCGTCATCCACCAGCTTACCGATCTGTCCGGCGACATGGCTGCCGATCCGGAAGCGGCCCGGCGTGCCAATGCCCGGCTGCGCCGCGAAGGAACGCCCAACCTGGTGCGGGCATCTGTGGCAGCCGGTGCCCGGCGGATCATCGCGCAGAGCATTGCCTGGGCCTATGCGCCGGGCACGCCGCCCTATGCGGAGGAGGATCCGCTGGAGGTCGACGCGGAAGGCGCGCGTGGTACGACGATCCGGGAAGGAATCGTCCCGCTTGAGAGGGCCGTGCTTGAGACGCCGGGGATCGAAGGCGTGGTGTTGCGCTACGGCCAGCTTTTCGGACCCGGAACCTGGAGCAAGACCCCGGACGGCGCGTCGCCGCTGCATGTCGATGCGGCAGCCTACGCCGCCTTTCTCACGATCGATCACGGTGCGCCAGGCATCTACAACGTCGCCAATCCGGGCGGCGAGGTCCGCATCGACAAGGCGATTTCGGCACTCGGCTGGAACCCGGACTTCCGTATGGCCGCAGAGCAGGTGGTCCCCACCGCATGAGGGATCGTTCGCCTCCTCCCGGCGCGGTCGCCGTGATCTTCGTCTCGGGGCGCTCACAGGCAGATGCCGAGGGTTATGCCGCCGCGGCCGAAGCCATGGCAACCGCCGCCGCGGCGCGCGACGGCTATCTGGGAATCATCTCGTCGCGCGATGCTTCCGGTGTGGGAATCACCGTCAGTTGGTGGCGCAACTATGCTGATGCGCTCGCATGGCGGGACGATCCCGATCATGCGCGCATCCGCGATCGGGGGCGGGCGGTCTGGTATGACTGGTATCAGGTGATCGTGGCGACGGTGGACCGTGCCTATGGCTGGCAACGATCCCTTTCCCCCTTCAAAGCGGAAGGAGGCGCGGCCTTTGAGGTTCGCGAAGATGATCTGAGCGCGGAGGAGACTCGCGCCCTGCTGGGGCTGCATCTGGCAGGCATGCGGGCGGACTCGCCGCCCGACAATGTCCATGCTCTCGATCTGACCGGTCTTACAACGCCTGACGTGACGGTTTGGACGGCATGGGTCGGCCCCCGCGTCGCTGCCGTCGGCGCGCTCAAAATGCTGCCTGACGATACGGCCGAGGTGAAGTCGATGCGCACCCACCCGGACTTTCTCCGGCAGGGAGCGGCCCGGGCCGTCCTCGACACGATCATTGTCGCGGCCAAGACACGCGGCGTTCGCAGGCTGAGCCTTGAAACGGGAAGCGTGCCATCGTTCGACCCGGCGGTCGCGCTATATCGTAGCCGGGGGTTTGAGGAGGGACCCGCCTTCTCGCACTATACGGACGGCGGCTTCAGCCGTTTTCTCCACCTCGATCTTCGCTGACTCTTCGTGATCGCTGCCGTCTTCCCGGTCATCCTGGTCGCAGCGGCGCTGCACGCGACTTGGAACGGGACGGCTCTCCCTGTTCTTGAAGGCAGGCGCAGACGGTTGATGTGATATCCTGTGTGGTCAATCCAGCTACCGCGATTTGAGCCGATTGCGTGGCATGTTCGATGAATCGATCCGGCAGTGTCATCGCCCGAAATACAAGGCCACGATCCATCAAGCCGGTCCAGGTCAGGAATTGCATCACAGCAGCGCCAAAGCCTCCCGCGGCACCTTCTTCGACGGTGACCAATACGCGATGATGACACGCGAGTTGTCTAATGAGACATTCGTCGAGCGGCTTCGCAAAACGAGCATCAGCGACCGTGACGGAAATCCCTCTCTGTTGAAGTTCATCCGCAGCGGCTAAAGCGTCCTTAAGCCGGGCGCCGAGCGAAAGGATTGCGACGTCAGCGCCTTCTTTGAGCACGCGACCGCGACCAATCTCGAGCTCAAGTGGGTTTTCAGGGATCGGCACGCCAGTCCCTGATCCCCTGGGATACCGAAAAGCGCTTGGGCGGTCGTCAATCAGCGCAGCAGTGCGGACCATATGTGCCAACTCGGCTTCGTCTGCCGGCGCCATCAGCACCATCCCGGGAAGGCAACCGAGATAAACGAGGTCGAAGCTTCCCGCATGGGTCGCCCCGTCCGCACCTACAGGACCGGCGCGATCTATCGCAAACCGCACTGGGAGGCTTTGAATTGCGACGTCGTGGACAATCTGGTCGTAGGCCCGTTGCAGGAACGTGGAATAGATCGCGCAGAACGGCACCATCCCTTCAGCCGCCAGGCCGGCGGAAAACGTCACCGCATGTTGCTCGGCAATGCCTACATCGAAAAAGCGGTCGGGAAATCTGGCGGCGAACTTGTCTAGACCGGTACCTGAGGACATGGCGGCCGTGATTGCGACAATCCGAGAATTCTGCTCCGCCAGCGAAATCAGCGTCTTGGAAACTACGTCCTGAAACTTGGGAGGCGCTGGCGCCGCCTTCTCCTGCTCGCCAGTCGCCACATCGAACCGGGCGACAGCATGCAGCTTTTCCGGATTGGCTTCGGCGGGCGCAAAGCCTTTCCCTTTCTGCGTGACAATATGGAGTAATATCGGCTTGTCGATTTCTGCATCGCGAAGATTCCTGAGGACAGGCACAAGCTGCTCAAGGTCATGGCCGTCGATGGGCCCGACATAGTAAAATCCTAGATCGTCAAACAGAGTGGTTCCCATCATCGCCTTTCGCGCAACAGCTTCGACACGACGGGCACCTCGCTCAATTTTGCTTGGTAGATGCGTCGCCAACTTGAGGCCCAATTCGCGAAGACCCAGATACTTCCGGCTGCTGATCAGACGAGACAGGTAGCCACTCATGGCTCCGGTTGGTGGAGCGATCGACATCTCGTTGTCGTTAAGGATGACGATCATCCGGGCCTTCAGTGCCCCGGCGTTGTTGATAGCCTCGTAAGCCATGCCCGCGCTCATGGCTCCATCTCCGATCACGCATACGACTGCCCGTTCGTGTCCGACTCCTTCGCGCGCCTTGATGTCGCGAGCAACGGCCATACCGAGACCGGCCGATATCGAGGTTGACGAATGGCCGGCTCCGAACGGGTCGTATTCGCTCTCTGCCCGAGTGGTGAAACCCGCAAGGCCTCCATCCTGACGGATTGTCGTCATCCGGTCTCGCCGTCCTGTGAGGATCTTGTGCGGATACGTCTGGTGCCCGACATCCCAAATCAGCCGATCGTGGGGGGTGCGGAAAAGCGCGTGGAGCGCGACCGTCAACTCGACCACAGCTAGGGACGACCCTAAGTGTCCGCCGGTTTGGGACACGACGTCAATCGTCTCGGCTCGCAATTCATCGGCTAACTCTCGAAGCTGCGCGACGGATAAGTTCCAGAGATCAGCAGGGATTTTAACGCGATCGAGTAGCGGGGTCACCGTTTGCCGTCTTTTCAAGCCCAATCCGTTCCGCGGTTCGTGTGTCGTCTCGCTGCCATGGTAAGCGATCGAGGCCGAGACCGTCTCGCGTCGGCTGATTGCCAGTCAGCAATCGGGCCTTGTAGAAAGACAAACCTCTGCGGCTGCCGCCGTTCCGGCGGACGTTTCGTTGAAAGCGTGCCTACGAACGCGCCTGATTTGCCTCTGCTAGGGGGAGCCGCTCATGCTATGCAGAGATAATGGCAAGGTTCGACAGTAAGCGCGTCCTAATCACGGGCGGGACGAGTGGCACGGGGCTGGCGGGCGCGAAGCGTATCGTTTCCGAAGGTGGTACGGTCATTGTCACCGGCTTGAACCAGAGACGCATCGACGACGCAAAGGCTGCGCTAGGTGATCAAGGACAGGTCATCGCGAGCGACGCAGCTGATCCCGCCGCCGCGGCCACGCTGGCGCAAGTAGCCGGTGCAGCCGGCGGATTGGACGGCCTGTGGTTGAATGCTGGTTATGCCGCGCTCGGTCGACCCGAGGATGCCGATGCCGAAACCTTTGATCGTATGATGGCAGCGAATGTGCGAGGGCCGGTAGTTCAGCTCGCTGCCTTGTCACAGCACCTAAACGCCGGAGCCTCCGTCGTAGTCACGTCGTCTTCATCCACGTACGAGGGCGGGGCCGCCACCAGCCTTTATGCCGCCACCAAGGGTGCGCTCGTAGCCATGGCTCGATCGTGGGCGAGGGCGCTGGCACCACGTCGCATCCGCGTGAATGTCATCGTACCAGGACCTATCGACACTAACTTCCGCCATTTCCTGCCCGAAGAGGCCAGACGGGGCTTCGAGGAATTAGTCATAGGGCAGGTGCCGTTGGGTCGGGCCGGCACGCCCGAGGAGGCAGCGGCCGTCGCGCTGTTCCTCCTTTCCGATGATGCTTCCTACGTCACAGGCAGCCAGTACGCGGTCGATGGTGGCCTCATAATGCAGTAACTGGCGTGTTTCGCGGTCAGCCATCTAAATTATATTGGCTCTTTTAGCCCTCTGCATTCGACCCGGATATTAGGATTCATCAAGGCGAGGTTTGGTCTGGCGCGTTCGGACCGTGGCACGGGCCCAGTTTTAGCCGCTTCCTTCGTCTTGATCGCGCCTGAGTCCTCGCGATCGCTCCGGTGTTCCCAATCGTCTGGATACCGGTCTCCTGTTCGACAAAAGGGAGCGCCGCGCGCGACCTGGGAATCGCTCATGGCCGTCAGCGCCGCCAGACTTAGGGCGATCGGATCATTAGGTTCGCCCCTCGCTCACTGTTCCAACGCGCGAACCACCCCAATCATGTCGAGGCCCCCCAGCCCCATTGCTTCCGCCGCACTGTACAGCGCCTTCGCCTGGTCCAGCAGCGGCGTGGCGACCGCCGAGGATCGGGCGGCGTCAGCGACGAGGCGGCTGTTCATCAGCACATCGGCGAGGCTGGCTTGGGGTGTGAAGTCGCCGTTCACAAGTTTGTCGAGCTTCACCTGCGACACGTCGCTGGACATCGGGCCGGCATCGATCACGGCGCGGAAAAGCTCGATGTCGAGCCCGGCTACGCGGGCGAAGTGTGCGGCTTCCATTAGCCCGGTGACCATGGTGATCAGAAAGAGATTGACGGCCAGCTTCATGGCGAGGCCTCCGGGCACGCGGCCGCAGGCAAACGACTTGGCGCACATCGGCTGGACAAGGTCGCGCACCGCGGCAATGTCGGCCTCCTCTCCGGCAACCATGGCGACCAGGGAGCCCTGCTCCGCCGGCACCCGCGACCCGGACACTGGGGCCTCGACGTAGCGGCCGCCCGCAGCCTCGACAGCGGCAGCCAGATCGCGCGAAAAACCGGGGGAGGTCGTTCCCATATGCACGATCAGGCGACCGCGGACATTCGCGGCGAACTCGGCGGACTCCCGTTCCAGCACCGCGTCGATCGCCGCTTCGTTCGCGAGCATGAGCAGCACGGTGGCGGCACCCCGCATCGCATCGCGGCCCGAAGGCGCCATCGTTGCGCCGAGCTTGCCCAGGCGTTCGAGCGCGGGCAGCGTTCGATTCCAGACCACGAGATCGGGCTGTGCCTTCAATAGATTTGCCGCCATTGGCGCACCCATGTGGCCAAGACCCAGAAACGCGATACCCATCAAAATCTCCTTGCGCCGCGAAGGCTAGTCGAATGGGATAACGATTCCTATCCAATAACGGCGCACTCAGAAATCCGCCGGGCTCCATTGCACGTCGCTGCGGGGCGTGTCGGGGATCGGAGCGTGCGCGATCTGCAGGCATGCGCGTCGCGTCGCCTCCGCGATCTCGTTCGAAAGCGCGTCGTCGCGTACGGCCCGCGCCATATTGGTTCCTCCCGATAGCACGGCTAGCATAGCAATCGCGCGCGCCCTCCCGTCGATCGAACCGGCGAGCGGAGACGCCTCGAGCATGGCCTCAATCGCACGCAGGAGGCTCTGCTCATAGGCTTGCTTCACTTCCGGCTCAGCCCGGATGATTTCGGGGGTCAGCGCCGGCAGGTTGCACCCGAGCGCGATCGCGGCGATGTGCGCAGGCGATGTGTGGAAGGATGCGAAGTCGTTCACCCATCCTTCTGGCGACCCGGCCGAGGCGGATTTGCGCAGGTTGCGCACGCGATTGGCAACCCGATCCGTGCCCGCGCGCATCACCTCAAGCAGAACCTGCGCCTTGCCGGCGAAGTGCTTGTAGAACGATCCCGACGTCAACCCGGCCGCGCTTGAAAGCTCATCCACACCGACGCCTTCGAACCCCTTTTCCCTAAACATGCGGGCCGCCGCGCGCACTAGCGCCTCGCGCGATGTTGCCTTTTGCTCCGGACTGTATCGCATGCTTCCTTCCTTCGGGTCGTTCGCCGGGACCGGTACTGGCGGTCAGCGCTCGCCCTATGCGTTGTTCTCTTCCCTGGCGTGGCAGACAGCTTCGATGCGATTGCCGGCTGGATCCAGCAAGAAAGCACCATAATAGGCGGCGTGATACTGCGCGCGTACGCCCGGCGCGCCGTCCGATCGGCCGCCGGCTGCCAGTCCCCGCCGGTGGAAGTCATTCACCTGTTCGCGCGTGGATGCTTTGAAGCACCAGTGACGCCTGTTCGGCCCGGTCGGACCAGAGTCCAGGTACACCGCCAGACAGCTTGACGTGGTGTCCTCTGCGGAACAGCGCGCGCCATAGCCGAGCGCGTCGGGCCGGTCGTAGACCTTGTCGGCGCCGAGCGCAGCCATGATCGCATCGTAGAACGGCCTTGCTGCTCCAAGATCCGGAACGCCGATAGAAACGTGGTCGAGAAGAAGCATCGTGCCTCCGCAATGCTGATGATGTCCCGGGTCGAGCCCGGGACCGCCTTGCGCGCCAGGCTCCGTCCTCGGGAGAAGACATGCCATGGCGGCGTGACCGTCGGTTGGCCTTTATGGCCGCAGGACTTTGCGCATTCGTATGAGCGGCACCCGGATGCCGTTTGCAACTGCCTCCACGTGCTCCACGGCCACATAGCCGCAGGTCACATAGAGACGTTCCCCGCTCAAGGTAGCCATCAGTTCGGCGGCAGCAAAGCCATGATCGGCTGCCGCCTGCTCGCATCTGTTCAGGATCAGCCGTCCGATACCCCGGCGGGTAAAGTCGGGATGCGTGTACATCGCCCTGATTTTTGCAGGGTCGGTTGTCGGATCGAGGAGCTCGGGGTTGCGAAGCTCCTCGCTGTGGTCACCGCCGTAAAGGGTCGCACGCCGGCTCCACCCCCCACAGGCCGCGATGACCCCACCAGTTTCGGCGACGAGATACGTGCCGTCCTCGATCAATTGGGTATCGAGACCCATGATCGCGTGGCTCGCCGCAATCTGCTCCGCAGAGAGAAGATCGGCCTGCAAGGCGTCGATCGCGCGTGTCATGAGCGATCTCAGGACCGGCAGATCGTCCGCGACGGCCCAGCGTGTCCGCAAAGCGCTTTCGCCCTCACCGTAACTTCGTGCATCCATGGTGTTGCCCCTTGCATGGGATCGGCCTCCGACTCAGGCGCGGTACCCGATCAGCGCTCACGCGCCCGGCAGGCCGTTGCTTCGATTTGCAGCGCATCGATGGAAAAGGATCCATCGGGCTCGATTGCGAAATAGGCGGCGGTTTCCCCAGATGCCAGTTGTTGCAGAGCACGGATCGCTTCCCGGTGAGCGACCGGGGTCCGCATACGCTCGATCCACGACTGAAAATCCATGCGCAGGCGCCGCTTTACCGTGCCGCGCACGCGGAATCCTGCCTGGGCGAGAGCGGCCGCCCACTCGCTCTCGGTGTAGTCGCGGACGTGCGAAGGGTCCCGCAGCAGTTCGACCGCCTGAAGGTGGGTGTCGAACGGTGGATGGCCTGGAGAAATCACGTCGATGAAAATCGCGGTCGCACCCGGCTTCAGGACGCGGCGCGCCTCGCGCAACCCGGCATGCCAGTCGCGCCAGTGGTGCGCGCTGAAGCGGGTAGCGAGGAGGTCGAAGCTGGCGTCATCGAACGGCAATTGCTCCGCGGGAGAATTGCAGATCTCGATATTGGACAAGCACCGCTGCTGAGCGGTTGCCTGCACAGCCTCCAGCATTGCCGCCGACAGATCAACCGCCGTGACCGAGTCGCTATGCGGTGCGAGCCGATAGGCGACATGGCCGCCGCCTGTCCCCAGATCGATCGCACGCGGGGCGGTTTCGCGCCGCGCGATAGCCTCCAGTGCATCCAGATCTTCGCCTTGGGCGTGCACGGTGCTGATTACATAGGCGTCAGCCTGACTTCCGAATTGCGCTTCAACGACGGTCTCATGGGAGCGGGTCATAATTTCCTCCTGCTGGCATCTGAAGGGCAATCAAGAACCTGTTACAAGAGACCTTCTTATCCTGTTATAAGCTGACCCATGCTATCGGACGAAAAGCGCAAACTCCTGGGCCACTTCATCCGCTCACATCGCGAGCGGGTGATACCGGATCTTCCTGTCCGGCGCCGCCGAACGCCCGGCTTGCGTCGTGAGGAACTGGCGGTGCGCGCGGGCATCGGGGTGACGTGGTGCGCCTGGATCGAGCAGGGGAGGGAGGTCCGCGTCTCGGCCGAAACGCTGGCGCGCCTCGCCGTGGCGTTGGCGCTCACCCCCGCCGAGCGCGCCTACCTTTTCGAACTGGGAGACAGGCGCGATCCCGATGCGCCCCCGACGGTGGCGACATCCACTGCTCCGGAGGGCGTTGCTGCGGTGATCGAAGCGCTTCCCTTTCCAGCCTATGGGCTGGACCGGTTGTGGAATGCCTGCTGTTGGAACGCTCCTGCAGAGCACCTGTTTGCGGACTGGCTCGGGCCGGGTCGCCAGCGCAACCTGCTGCGCTACACCTTCCTGGAAAGGTCGGTTCGATCGCTCCTGCCAGACTGGGAAGAGCGCGCAAGAAGGCTGCTGGCAGAGTTCCGGGCGGACTGCGCACGGATTCTCAACGACGCCGACCTTGCCGCATTCACCGCGGAATTGTGCAGGGAATCTGCGCTTTTTGCGCAGGAATGGGAGACTCAAAGCGTTTCGGCGCGTGAGGGCGGCCTGCGGAGTTTCCTGCATCCGCAAGATGGCGTACTCAGCTACCGCCAGCACACTTTTACAGCGGTGGAGCGTCCGGACTATAAATTTGTGGCACTGGTCTCTTCGGGCGGCTGAGCGGACGTGACGCCTCCCCGAATGAGCGTGACCGCTGCGTCTGCGGCCGATTCCATGTAGCTGGCGTCGCGATGGAGCAACACGACGGCGAAGCCGCCGTCCATGAGCAAAATCAAGTGGCGGGCGAGCCGGCGCGCGTTCTGTCCGTGACCTGCGCTATCGAGGATGGTGCAGAGCCAATCCTCGACCCGACGCTTATGCACGCGCGCCGCAGCGATCGCAGGATGGCCGGGTACGTCGAACAGTTCGACGGACGTACGCAGGAAACCGCAGCCCTTCCATTTGCGGTGACGGGCGGATGTGGCGAGGTGCAGGAACACGCTGCGGATCTTGTCGGCGACATCGCCTTGCGCCTCGTCGAACCAGCTTTGGAACAGGCGCAGATTGGGGGCATCGCGCGCCTCCAGATAGGCTGCGATCAGATCGTCCTTGCTGCGGAAATGATAGTAGAGCGTCTTCTTCGCGATGTCCGCCTTGGCAGCGACAGCGTCCATGCTGACCGCTCGAATCCCCTCGCCGTAGAACAGCGCCGAGGCCGCATCGATGATGCGATCGCGGGTGGGGGCAGATGGGCGGGGCATACCTATACTCACTAGTGAGGATACCCGGCGCCGTCGATCCCCTAGCCTGCGGCATATGCAAGTACGCGACTCCAACGAAGCCCCGCCCGAAGGCACGCCGGTCCGCTTCTTCTGTGACGATGGCGTCCTGCTGCGCGGCACACTCTGGGCATCGACAGGGGATAGCGCCGGGCAAGTGATCCTCAACCCCGCGACCGGAGTGCTGGCCCGTTACTATCATCGCTACGCGCGCTTCCTCGCAGCCCATGGCCTCGACGTGCTTACTTATGATTATCGCGGCATCGGCGGCTCGCGCCCCGCGGATCTTCGTGGGTGCGAATATCGCTGGGTGGATTGGGGCTTACTCGATTTCGAGGCTGCACTTGCCTTCATGCGAGCGCGTGGCGGGGCGGGGCCGCTAAGTGTCGTCGGCCATAGCTTCGGCGGGGTCATCCCAGGCTTGGCGCGAAATGCTGCCACTCAGGTCGATCGATTGCTGACGGTCGGCGCCCAATATGCGTGGTGGGGCGATTATGCGCGTGATCGCCGGGCCGCGCTCTTTGGAAAATGGCACGTGTTGATGCCGCTGCTCACCACGGTGTTTGGCTACTTCCCCGGCAAACGGCTGGGATGGCTGGAGGACCTTCCCGCTGGCGTCGCTCATGCCTGGAGCTTTGGCGGGCCGCGGTTCGAGAGCCGAGTGCGGCGCGGGGAGGGGGCTGAACTGCGAGCCCGTATCGCTGCGTTTCCGGCGCCGATCCTGGCGGTGGTCGTGTCCGACGATGAACTTGCCACGCCAAGGGCAATCCGCCGCACATTAGATTATTACGAGAGCGCTCCCCGTACGACGGTGCTGCTCCGCCCCTCGGATTTTGGACGCCCGGCCATTGGCCACTTCAACCTGTTTCATGACTCCCACGCTGCCGGGTTCTGGCAAGACACGCTCTGCTGGCTCACCTCGGGGGTGTGCCCATGGCCGGATCGGGCGATCGATGCGCTTGCGCCGCAGGTCTGAGCCGTTGCCCCTTGATGAGGGTTACCGTGATCGTCTGATGCGGCATTGGTTGTAGCGCTATCCTGATCAGCTCCTTCTCAACGCAGGGAAGATGGGGACGGAATCATGTTTCCCTCACCAGATATCTTGAACTGCCGGTCGCCAAGCGACCATTTCTCGCCCTTGCAATCGCAATTCACCGTTCCCGATAACCGACATTCTCCCGGCAAGATTCAGCACGAACGCGACGTCGTAGGCTGGGACTTTTCTGCCATTCCCTCGCGACTTAGCGAATGGCGAGACCGGCCAGCAGCGGTCATTCGCCATCTGCCAGGACGCATACCCTGCTGGATGATTTAATTGCGCGCACAACTCACGACCAGTCCCGAGAGCTGCGCGCGTGTGTCGGCATCGCTGCATATACGCCTCGGCGAAGGTCTACGCGGAAATATCAGCCCGTTCTCGTACTAGAGAACCTGTTTCGTGGCGCGGACTCGGGTGCTAGTCTCGCCACTGGAGGGGGCCTTGCGTGTATATTGCTGAGATCAGGATCGAGAACTTCCGGCTGTTCGGATCGGCCGCGCAGGCCTTCCATCTCGCGCTCAATCCCGGGCTGACGGCGCTGGTTGGCGAGAATGACGCGGGCAAGACCGCGATCATCGACGCGTTCCGCCTGGTGCTCGGTACGCGCGACCAGGATATGCTGCGCGTCGATCCGGTCGATTTCCACCAAAGCGCGCCCGGCGCGGAACGCGCCGACCAGATCGCCATCCGCCTGACCTTTCGTGGCTTAACCGTTGCAGACCGTGGCGCCTTTGCCGAGTTTCTCACCTATGAGAGCGTCGGCGAACAGCTCGAGACCGCGCTGATCGTCACCTGGATCGCCAAACGCAACGCGAAGGAAGGCAGCTCGCGGCGGGTGCTTCCACCCGAATGGCGCACCGGCGCCAAAGGCGATGGTCCCCTGATGGACTTGGGCGCACGCTCGCTTTTGACCGCGACCTATCTGCGCCCGTTGCGCGATGCGGAGCGCGCGATGAGCGCCGGACGCGGATCGCGGCTGTCGCAAATCCTCCAGCACACCGCCGAGATACGGAACACCGGCGTCGGCTTCGATCGCAACGCCACCCCCCCCCGTCGAGGCCAAAGACCTCAGCGTGCTCGGTCTCGGCGACTATGCCAGCCACCTGTTCGGCGAAAACGAAGGCATCAAGCAGGCGCGCAAGCGGCTCAACGAGGAATATCTCGCACCCTTGTCGTTTGCGGATGATCTGCTCCTTGCCCGCATCGGCGTTGCTGGAGCACAGGAGGACAATCTCAGGTTGCGCCAGCTTCTCGAAAAGCTGGAACTGGCCTTGACGGCCTCGGCCGATGCGGACAGCGCGCACAATCGCGGGCTCGGGTCGAACAATCTGCTGTTCATGGCCTGCGAGCTGCTGCTCCTCGCGGCTGAAAGCGACGGCTTCCCGCTGTTGCTAATCGAGGAGCCCGAGGCGCATCTCCATCCGCAGCGCCAGCTACGCCTCATGTCGTTCCTGCAGGCTCAAGCAAGCAAGCCCCGCGCCGATGGCCAAAAGATCCAGATCATTGTCACGACGCATAGTCCAAACCTCGCTTCGGACCTGCAGTTGGACAATCTGGCGCTGATCAAGGGCGGGCGGGCCTTCCCGTTGTGCCGCGGCAAGACGCAGCTCAGCGCCTCCGACTATCGCTTTCTCGAGCGCTTCCTCGACGTGACCAAGGCGAACCTATTCTTCGCACGCGCGGTGATGATCGTCGAAGGCGATGCCGAGACGATCCTGATGCCGGTTGTCGCCAAGCTGCTCGGGCGCGATTTCCGCGAATATGGTGTATCGCTGGTCAATGTCGGTGGCGTCGGGCTTGGCCGTTATGCGCGCATTTTCCTACGCGAGGACCCGGAAGGGGATGGCGAAATCGGTATCCCCGTCGCCTGCGTGACCGACATGGACGTGATGCCCGACATGGCGCCGTGGATCGTGGGAAAGCTCGAACCAGGCCAGCCGGTGCCGGCACGACCACCCTCGCGGCGGCAATGGCGGATCAAGGCCGACCTTCCCGGCGAGCAACTTGCCCAGCGCCGTAACGAACGCCGTGCCAAGGCGTCTGGCCAGCGGGTCGAGACCTTCGTCTCCGACGAATGGACGCTTGAATACGACCTTGCCTTTCACGGACTTGGCAAGCAGGTCTATCGCGGCGCTTCGCTGGCGCTCGCGGACGACGCACTCAACGCCGGCGGCGCAGTACAGGCCGAGGTGATCGCAGGGGCCGATGCGGCCTATCAGGCTTTGGCCGATGCCGGTCATGATCGGGAGACGCTCGGGTCTCACATCTATGCCCTGTTCGAGGCCGAGGGCGCATCGAAGGCGATCGCCGCCCAATATCTCGCCGAATTGCTCGAGAAGGAGGTGAAAGCCGGAACGCTCACCGCCCTCGCGTTGCGGCAGCTACTGCCGCCGTATGTCGTCGCGGCAATCGCGCACGTCACCGCGCCCTTTACCGCGCCCGAGCCGAACGGCGCCGCGGCACCGGGGCCGGCGGCCTGAAGCCGATGTTCGACGATCTCATCCGCGAGCAGGACGTCGCCTGGGCGGCGGCGCTCATGGGACTGGGACCTGACGGCTTCGCGCCGGTCGGTGATGACGATAGCCGGCTCCGGGCGATGCTCAATCTCGACACGGTCGATTTCGAGGCCTGTCCCGGGAGCGGCAAGACCACGCTGCTCGTCGCCAAGCTCGCTGTGTTGGCAACGCGCTGGCCGCACCGGCACCAAGGCATCTGCGTACTCTCGCACACCAATGCGGCGCGCAACGAGATCGGTGCCAAGCTCGGCAATTCGGCTGCAGGAATCTCGCTGACCCGCTACCCGCATTTCGTCGGCACGATCCACGCGTTCGTGAACGAGTATCTGGCGCTGCCCTGGCTGCGCTCCAAGGGCCTCGAAGTCAGGTGTATCGATACGCAAATCGCGCTCGCCAAGCGCTGGGGGCTTCTGCCCCGGAACATACGCTGGGCGATCCAAAAGGCCCGGCTTAACGAAGGGTGCCTGATCTACACCCGCCCCGACTTTACGGGCGGCAGCACCGGGAAGTTCGGGCCTCAGACGCCGACCTACCAAGCGCTCCTTGAAGCGCGCCGCGCTGGCAGCGAACAAGGGTATTTCTGCTTCGACGAGATGTTCGTCTGGGCGAACGAATTGCTCGACAAGCGGCCCGAGGCCGCAGCGGACCTCCGGCGGCGCTTCCCGTTGGTGTTCGTCGACGAGGCGCAGGACAATAGCGAGGACCAGTCCGCGCTCCTGCACCGGATCTTTTGCGCGGGTGACGCGCCGTCGCGCCGGCAGCGCTTCGGGGACTCGAACCAAGCGATCTATGCTCGCGCCGGCGCCGAGGGCGCTGCGACCGATCCGTTCCCCGGCGCTGCGGTCCAGACGATACCACGCAGCTACCGGTTTGCGCAGGCGCTAGCCGATGAAGTGAAGGGACTCGGTGTCTCACCCCAGGACCTGATCGGTGCGGGGCCGCCGCCCGAGCACGGCATCGCCCCTCAGTCGCCCACGCTGTTCCTGTTCGATGACGCCAGCGTGCGGTCGGTGCTGCCTCGCTATGGCGCGCATCTGGTCGCGACCTTCGACGCCAATGTGCTCGAAAGCGGTGTGTTCACCGCGGTCGCGGGCGTGCACGATCTCGACGAAGCTGGTCGGGTGCCACACGCGATGGGCCATTACGCCCCCGCTTATGATCCGGCCTGCGTGCGGAAGGAAGCCGCGCCGGCCAGCTTCGCCCAATATCTGGCACGAGCGCGGTTTGAGATGGTAGGCAGCCGCAATAGCGACAAATTGGTCAATGCGGCGGCATCGGCGCTGTTCGCAGCAAGCGAAATGGCCGGCGGAAGGCACGGGCGGATGGCGCGCAGGTCGCCGCATCGCCGCTTAATCGATCTGCTCACCGGCACTGAGGCTTATCCCGCCTATCTTGCACTCATCGAACGGATACTCGCCGGCTGCGGCGAGATCTCGGAGGCCGATTGGCAGGCGGTGTATCCGCACGCGGAGATGGTCGTCCATCAGCTGAGCGGCGCTGAGGCGCTCGGTAATGCGGCAGCATTCCTCACATGGCCGCAGAGCGGACCAGCTCTCCACGCCGGGGCCGAGGCTATCGCGCGAACAGACAATCTGTTCGCCTATCCCGAGAACGCCCCGCAGGTCCGCGTCCGGCTGGGATCGATCCATTCGGTCAAGGGCGAAACCCACACTGCGACACTGGTGCTCGACAGCTTCTACTTCGCGCATCACCTGAGCGAGCTCAAACCCTGGCTCCTCGGCGCGAAGGCGGGCGGATCGCGCCTGAATGGCCGAGGCAATGTGGTCGCCGAAGGTTCGCGGATGCTTGGCAGGCTGCGACTGCACTATGTCGCGATGACGCGCCCGACCCATCTCCTGTGCCTAGCGATGCGCAAGGATGTCTTTGCCGCGGGAGAAATCGACATTCTCACTGGGCGCGGCTGGACGGTCATCGATTGCTGTGCGCCTGCGCAGGCCGGAGGATCCGGATGACAGCTTTCAGGATTGCCGACTAGTAGGTCGAATGACCGACATTGATCGTCGCCGCCGACGCGGACCCGGTGGACGACCCGAACGAGATCTTCCCCGGCCGGCTGATCCGGATCCCCCGGCACGAGGCTCTCTTGGCGAAGCCGCGGCTGATGTATGAGACCGAACTTGGAGAGCCGCGGCCGCCTCCCAAGGCACTTGACTTCGGGTCGTCTGCCCCCGCAAGACTGCCTCATTAAAGTAAGCCTTCCAATGGATTCAAAATGACGCTCGATATCCGCGGAAGCCTCAAGAACACCAAGATAAGTTCGGACGGATACGTCGTCTTAGAAGAACTCATCTCGAACTCGATCGACGCCTTCCTGATCCGACAGCACGCCGATCCAGGGGCCCGGAGTCTTGTGGTTTCGATCGAGGCCGAAATATCTTCGTCTGGTCTGCTTGGCGATGGCACGGACATATCGATCACCTGCACTGACAATGGCTGTGGCTTCGGTGACGACCAAGCGGACGCGTTCGTGACCAAGGATACGTCCTACAAGGACGACCTCGCCATCGCCGGGATCGGTAAGTGCAAGGGCTCGGGCCGCATCCAGTACTTCCACCACTTTGAGCGCGTGGGGGTGCGGAGCACGTTCCGCAACGAGGCCGGGGTCGCCACTCGCACACTCTTGCCCGACGCCGCACGCAAGAAGATCGATGTCGCCGACTTCATCATCACCGGCGGAGACGAACGCCAGATAGGCACCGCGATCAGGCTCGAGGGACTCAGGGACGCAACCCGGGCAAAGCTGTTCAAGACCGAAGCCTTGGCCGACGTCTTCTCGGCGGCGAACATGCGCCGCAACATGCTGATCGCGTTCCTGCAGCGACTTGTGAGCCTCAAGTCGCAGCTGGGCGAATTCGTAATCTCGTTTGAGACCCGACACTCCAATGGTGGCGTCGAACGGAGCAGTCTATCAGCGGCGGATCTGCCGGAAGTCACGGTGGTCAGGTCGACCGAGGTCGCCGAACGCGATCCACAATCCGGCGATCCGCTCGGGAGCACGCAGACCTTCACGCTCTCCCACTACCGGCTCGACGCCCAGACCTACGACCTTCCGCGCAACGCGATCTCGTTCTGCGCCAGATCCTCGCCGGTACTCGACATAACCAGGAGATACCTGAAGACGGTCGCCGAGCAGAACCGCCCGGTCGAAGGCTTCCACCACATCGTGCTGATCGAGGCCGACCTCCTCGACCGGCGCGTTAACGAGCAGCGCGACGGATTCCACGAAATTCCCGACGAGATGCCGGTCTATGACCTCTTCACCGACGCGACCGTCGCATTCGCCGACATCTTCGAGCAGATCGATCCCATCATTGCGGAGATGGTCACCCCCTCCGGCTGGAGCAAGGACGAAGTCATCAGGGACGTGGCCGACAAGTTCGGCGTGATCCAGGCGATGCTCACCGACACCGACACGCGGGTCATCTACGGCGACACCGCCAAGTCGGTCGCCGAACGCGTGCTGAAGAAGTATCAGGAACGCATCGTCGCCGACACCGCCGAGATCTTCGACCTGCGCGCAGAGATCGAGACGGCTGAGCCGCACACCGCCGACTTCCGCCACAAGATCAACGAACTGTCGTGGAAGTACACCTCGTACCTCAAGACGTTCGACATGGCGAACCTCTCCCAGCTCGTCGTCCGTCGGGCGGCGATCGTCGAAGTCCTAAAGCTCGCCTGCGGACGCGCCCTCGCCGTGCAGGCCGTCGAAGACGGCCAGCGTCGCAAGGACGAGCAGATCATCCACAGTATCTTCTTCCCGATGCGGAAGGACAGCCGTGAGACGACCGACCACGACATCTGGCTCCTGAGCGAGGAGTATCAGTACTACGACTACATCGCGTCCGATAAGCCGCTCTCCCAGATAGAATGGGACGACGGAGGGAAGCTGTTCGATCCTACCATCGACGCCGAGTTGGCGGAGACCCTGCGCCGCCGGACCAAAGATCATTCCGCCAAGCGGCCCGACATCGCGATCTTCGGAGAGGAGGGCTCGGCGATTATCATAGAATTCAAGGCGCCGGGCGTTCCATTGGACGAGCACATCGGCGACCTGTCGCGCTACGCGCACCTGCTTGCAGCGAAGTCGAACGGACGCCTTAAGAAGTTCTACGGCTATTTGGTCGGAGACACGCTCGATCCGTTGGGAATGATTGGCTGGAAGAAGTTCGCGTCCGGTCGCAGCTTCTTCCACACTAGCGCTCTAGAAGATCCGGACACCGGACGCATGCTGGGCGAGCTGTACGCCGAGACCCTCCTCTACGAGGACATCGTGGATCGGGCGAGCAAGCGGATCGGGGTGTACCGGGAGAAGCTGCAGATCGACTTCTCGAAGAAGTAGCATGTCGTCCACTTCCGACAGGCGATGTGATTTATGAAGGCGGGAGAAGCCGACGAAACCGGTACGCCGCGGCCGCCGTCCGATGGAGAGCTCGACGCCGTGATCGCAAATCTCCAGCGCTCGGTCCAGGAGTGGGCCACCCGGCACGAACTCTGGTTCGACTGCGGCTTCCAGTCCTACGCGGAACGGGTCGACGGAGAACCCGGAATCACGCCTGTCGTCACGATCCTTCACTTCGACGGCGACCTAGGCCGAGCGCTCGACGGCGAATTCGATGGCCTCGACCTCGAATTCCACGAACTGCTCGAGCGCCACGGCTTTTGGTATGAGCGAAACGACGCAGTCAGCGCACACATATATCCCGCGGACGAAAACCCGCTGCTCCAGCCGTTCCTCAACCAAGCGAACTGGCAGTGGGTCTGCAGCCTCGTCCAGCAGGACGTGGCCGACGTCTACGAGGAGCTGTACTCGCATTTCTCGAAGCGTCCGGCTGATCTCGAGCGCCTGACATGGAGAGAGTATGAGATACTTCTCTTCAGGATCTTCCAGAGCCAGGGGTTCACCTGCGAACTCGGCCCAGGCACCAACGACGGTGGCGTCGACATTCGCATCCTGCAGCGCGATCCGCTTGGCGACATACTGACCCTCGTCCAGGCCAAGCACTACGCGCCGAAGAACAAGATCGACCTCTCCGCCGTAGCGGCACTTCACGGTGTCGCCGATGTGGAGGCGGCGCAGAGAAGCATCTTCGTCACGACCTCCGACTATCTGCCGTCAGCGCGCAGATTCGCCAGCAGAACCAAGATCCCGATGACGCTCGCAACGTCCGGGCATGTGCGGGACTGGTGCCGAGACGCGAGCGACGGGATCATCCGCGACAAATCCAAGCTCATCGCGCCCGAAGCGGTCTCGCGTTTGATCCAGGACCTAGCGGCGCACGATCCGCGCATCGTTCACGCGAACACAGGCTACTCGGTGATCATGAACCAGTTCGCGATCGTGCTAAAGGAGACCAAGTACGCGGCGCTGCTGATGGCCATACCCGCTCGAACGATATCGGACGATGGCTATGGCCAGAGGGGTCTGGAAGTCCCCGACATCGGTCCCGGCTGCCTCGAACGACTGACGGCGGACACGGTCTTTCGTGCAAAGCGATCCGTCCGCAACGGCGAAGTCAGCTACTGGACAGGTAGCAACCTGTTCTCGCCTTGGAATGGGGCGCCAGCCCACTTCGACCTCTGCGATTGAGACGGCCAAGACCATTCGACTCCCGCACGCCGCTTATGTGACATAACGACCGAAAGGTGTACGCGACCCGGATGACGGATTTCAGCAAAAGCTGACGCTCATATCCACAATGTGAA